>NZ_JBLROA010000027.1:0-83939 GCF_047921505.1 Micromonospora sp. SL1-18
ACGTGCGCAGAACCTCTGCGCTCCGACACGCTTTTGAGGGCCTCGGCGGTGACTCCCTTGGTCCACGCGGCCAGGCGCCGGTTGACGTTCTTCCCCAGCTTCTTACGGGCAGAGAAGCGTTTGGTGAGGTCCTCGGCGACCACGGTGGCGGCCTTGTCGACGACCTCGTGCACGGCGGTGAAAATCTCCGTGCGCACCCGCGCCCGATGCCGGGCGGCCTGCCGGTCCCGCTTCACGGTCCCGAGGTTGTTGGCCTTGATCCGGTGGGCCTTCGCGTGGGCACCGCGCTGGGCGGCGGTGTTGGCTATTGAGCGGAGCTTCGCCCGCCGGCGGTTGCGCTCCTTCAGCCGGTCCGACTCGCTGGTCAGTAGCTCGCCGAGCTGTTCACCGTGGGGCTCGCCGTCGGAGTCGGTGAGGGCTTCGGTGTAACCCTTGTCCACACCGAGGGTTGCCTCGCCGTGGGGCCGCTGCGACGACCGCATTGCTGATGCGTCGATCTGGTAGTGCACCTCGACACGGCCGCCCCGAATGATTAGCCGCAGCGTCCCGGTTGGCGCGACGGTCGTGGACAGCGGGACCCGCACCATCTTGCGGCGTTGCAGGCCGGGAATGGCCAGCCACAGCCGACCCCGCCCGTCAACAACGGTGTTGTACTGGTCGGCGCGCACCACGATCTGATCGTGTCCATGGTTCTTGCCGCGCTTCCAGTGCTTGCGCATCTGTCGAGCCAGGAACGGGTCGACAATCCACCGGTCGGTCTTTAGTGCGGTGAACATCCGCTTCAGCTCGGTCGGGTCGTCGGTGTGCCGGGCGATCGCCCGCCGTACCTTGGCCTTGGCCGCCTCCTGATTCGCTCCGATGTCGCCGATCGCGTCGCGGATTGTTTCCTTCCACGCGTTCGCCAGCACCCCGAACTGCACGTGCGTGCCGTCGGCCAACCACCGGTCCCGCACCTGCCGATCGGTCAACCCGGACCCGACACCGTTGACCGACCCATACCGCTGCCATACCTCGCTGCGCACCCGACCCAGCCGACGGGCCTGCTCCTGCAGGGCGGCGTACTTGCTCGAATTCAGAGCGGCTGAATACGCGATGCGGGTGACGCGGGCCATGATCCGGCCCTCCCCCTCCCACCGACGCACCCTACTCACCGAGCGACCAACCCGCTTAGCGAACTTGCCGATCCGATAACACGGCGCACAATAGTCTATTGTAGACACTTCTCGCCAGACAAGCCACCACTAGTCGCTGCTCCTTCTCTCGGTTCAACGCAGCGCGCCGGCGGTGAGCCCGCGCACGATGTACCGCTGACCGAAGATCACGACGGCCAGCGTGGGGAGCAGGGAGAGCGCGACGCCGGCGAGCACCAGTCCCGGCTGGGCGACTTCCGCGTCGTTGAGCTGCGAGATACCGATCTGCAGCGTCTGGAACTCGCTGTCCCGGATCAGGATCAGTGGCCAGAAGTACTGGTTCCAGGCCGAGAGGAAGACGTACACCCCGACCGCCGCGATGGACGGCTTGGACAACGGCACGATGACCCGCCACAGCAGCCGCCAGTGGCCGCAGCCGTCGATCACCGCGGCGTCCCGCAGCTCGCCAGGAAACTGCAGGAAGGCCTGGCGAAGCAGGAACGTGCCGAACGCTGAGGCGAGGAAGGGCAGCACCAGGCCGACGTAGGTCAGGCCGCCGCGGGCCAGCCCCCAACCGGAGATGGCCAGGTAGTTGGGGATGATGATGGCCTCCCACGGCACCATCAGGGTCGCGAGGAACAGACCGAACGTGGCGGCCCGGGCCGGCAGGCGGAGGAACGCGAACGCGTAGGCGGCGACGATGCTGGTGACGACCTGGGCCACGGTGATGGCCCCGGCCTGGACCGCGGAGTTGAGGTAGAAGCGGCCGAGCGGCACCGACCGGAACACATCGGTGACGTTCTGCCAGTGCAGTTCGCTCGGCACCAGGGCGGGCGGGTAGGTCGCCAGGTCGCCCGGGCCCATCACGGCGCCGACGAAGCCGTAGTAGACGGGGAACAGGACCGGGATCGCGGCCACGCCGAGCACGACATAGACGGCGACCTGCCCGAGGGAGAGTTTTCTCATCGGTAGTGCACCCGCCGTTCGAGGATGCCGAACTGCACGGCCGTGATGGCGAGCATGATGACCAGCAGCACGACGGCCTGGGCGCTGGCCGCGCCGAAGTCCGCGGAGCCGAAGGCGAACGCCTTCTCGTAGATCGAGTAGACCAGCGTGGTGGTGGCCTGGTCCGGCCCGCCCTTGGTCAGGATGTGGATCTGGCCGAAGCTCTGCAGGGCGTGGATCGTGGAGACCACGACGAGGAAGAACAGTTGCGGGGAGATCAGCGGCACGGTGATCCGGGAAGCCAGCCGCCAGCCGGTCGCGCCGTCCAGCCGGGCCGCCTCGACGACCTCGATCGGGATGGCCGCCACGCCGGCGGAGAGCACGAGGATGTTGTAGCCGAAGTTCATCCACACAGTCGCCGCGCCGACGGCGGGCAGCGCGATCGAGGGGTCCGTCAGCCAGTTAACCCGATCGATCCCGAACGCACCGAGCAGGCCGTTGGCCACCCCGATCGCCGGGTTGTAGATGACCGCGAAGACGACCGAGGCGGTGGCCACCGAGAACGCGAACGGCAACGCGAACGCCGTACGCAGCACCCGTACGCCACGGATGCGCGCCTCCAGCAACAGCACCACGGCGAGCGCGCCGATGACGGCGGGCACCACCGAGAAGAGCGTGAACAGCGCGGTCGTGGCCAGGACCCGACCGAACTCCGCCGACAGCATCTCCCGGTAGTGCGCCGCGCCCACGTACGCCGACGGGGCGCCGAAGATGTCGTTTCCGTGCACGGACAGGTACACGGTCCGCCCGAGCGGCCAGAACACGAACAGGGCGAAGACCAGCACCGACGGCAGCAGCAGCAGCCAGCCGAGACCGGCTTGGCGGAGGGGTCGTCCGGACCGGTTTCCGGAGCGCGCCGGTTCCGCGGTCCGGACACGGCCGCCGGGTGGCGCGCTGACGGTGCGAAGTGGAGGCACGGCAGCACAGTACCAACGAGATCGACCGAGAAGGATCCCTAAGCTCCGAGGAGGTGGCCGCGCAGGGCTCGGATCTCGACGCCGGGGAAGCAGCGCTAACGGGTCAGCGGCCGCTTGAGGTGGTAGCGGTGCACCTCGGTGCTGCCCTGCACGTTGTTCACGTCCTCGGCCGCGGTGACCAGCTCCCAGCCCTCGCGACCGACCCGGTTGAGGTGCGAGACCGCGGTGTCGCCGTACGGCGTCACGTCGGTGCGAGACCCGTCCGGGCCGTACCAGACGAACGAGACGGTGAAATTGCGACCCTGCCCCTGATAGCGGCGGACCAGCAGCGCGTACTCCCAGGCAACCATTCGTCCATTATCTACGGTCACGCGGGCGGCCGGGAGCACGGGGGCTGACCGGCCGCCACGTCCGGCGCCGGCCAGCCCTGGGCCTGGGAGAGTCAGTCCAGGTCCGTGCAGACGTTGTGGGTCGTGCCGTGCACCATGGTGAGAGTCTTGAAGTTCGACGGGGAGAACTTGACGATGAACTGCCCGTCGATGAGCCACTCGCCGCGCGGGAGGGTCCCCGCGTTCTCACCGAAGCCGAACAGCACCGGCCCGGTCACGTACCAGGTCATGGAGCCGTCCAGGGCGTACTCGACCATCGCCATGCCGCCCGCGTCCACCAGGGTGCTGGCCCCGGTCGCGGTGTTCGTCACCCGGACCAGGAGCGCACCCTGGTACATCTCCCGGCGCGGCGAACCGTCTGGAAACTCCGCCAGCACCAGCTTGCGAACCTCGTCCACCACGGACTCCAGGTGGATCGGGAAGTCGCATCGGGCGCCGGCAGGCTGGTCGAACGACGGCTGCGGAGCCGGCACCCAGCCGTGCCGGCCCCCGTTCCCGGCCGCCACCACCGGGGTGGCGGACATCGTGGCCGCCAGCACGCCGGCGACGAGGACGGACCCGAGGCTGAACATCCGACGCATGATCACTCCCATTCGTTGACGTACGTTCGGGACCAGCCTCGCCAGCGCCGCTCACCAGATCCTCACCACGCGTTCGGCAGTCCCGTCAGGAGCCCGGTTCGCCGATACGACAACCTGAGCCGGGTGCCAGGTGGTCACAACTGATATGGAATTCCGACTGCTCGGCCCGTTCGAGGCGTATCACGACAGCCAACCGGTCAGGCTCAGCAACCGGCGACAGGAACGGTGCCTGCTCGCCGTCCTGCTGCTCGACCCGGGTCGACTGGTCCGCACCGACCGGCTCATCGACCTGCTCTGGAACGGCCAGCCGCCGGCGTCGGCCCGGGGCGCCGTGCACACGTACGTCGGGCGGCTCCGCGCCGCCCTGACGCCGTACGGGGTGACGATCGGCAGCCGCCGCGACGGCTACCTGGTGGAGGCCGGCGGTCACCGTATCGACGTCGACGAGTTCAGCCTGCTCAGCTACCGGGCCGACGACGCCACCGAGCCCGCCGAGCGGCTGCGCCTGCTCGACCGGGCGCTGGCCCTCTGGCGCGGCCCGCTGCTCGCCGACACCGCCGACGAGGAGCTGCGCGAGCGGCTGCACGGGCCACTGGAAGAGCTTCGGTTCACCGGCGTCGAGCTGCGGGCCGAGACACGGCTCGCACTCGGCCAGCACGCCCGGGTGACCGCCGAACTGACCCCGCTGGTCGCCCGACACCCGACCCGGGAGCAGCTCGTCGCCACTCTGATGACCGCGCTGTACCAGGCTGACCGGCAGGCCGAGGCGCTCAACATCTACGAGACCACCCGGCAAGCCCTGGCCGAGAACCTCGGCGTCGATCCCGGCACGCGGCTCCGCGAGGTGCACCGGCGGATCCTCCGCGCGGACCACCGGCTCGACCGCCCGGGCCGCCGGCTGTACGAGGTACGCGTACGCGGCGAGACCCTGCCGTGGAGCGTCGGCGGGCACCCGGCGCTCGACTTCTGCAACACCTTCGCCGGCTGGCGGCACCCGGCGCCGCTGCCCGGCGCCGAGTGGCTGCGGGGCTACCGGACCCTGGCGGTGTGGACCGGTCACGTCGGGCTGGTCGACGACGTCGCAGTGAGCCGGCTCATCGAGCTGGCCCGGCGGGATCCCCGGGAGGCTGCCGCCGTGCTCGACGAGGTCCGGGCGCTGCGTACCCGGCTGTACGCCTGCCTCACCGACCCGGCCGACCACCGCGCCTTCGATGCGGTGGCCCGCCACGCCGAGGCGGCCGCGCAGGTGCAGGTGTTCCGGCGCGGGGTGGACGGGCGCGGCCGGTGGTGGCCGGACCTGCGGGCCGGGCTGCGGCTGCCCGTGCACGCGGTCGCCTGGAGCGCCGCCGAACTGCTGGTCGACCCGCGCCGGCACACCATCCGGGCCTGCCCCGATCCGGCGTGCGGCTGGCTGTTCCTCGACGGCAGCGGAATGCGCCGCTGGTGCAGCGTGGGCACGTGCGGCCGGTCGGGCGCGGAGGCCCGGTGCCGGATCGCCTGATCCGCTATCGTCGGCCCATGGCGACCTGGGACGACGTACGCCGGATCGCGCTCGCCCTGCCGGAGAGCACCGAGCGGGGCAGCTACGACAACCGGCCCGCCTGGCGGGTCCGGGACAAGGCCTTCGTCTGGGAGCGGCCGCTGCGCCGCGCCGACCTCGACGCCCTCGGCGACGCCGCCCCCGACGGCCCGATCCTCGGCGTCCGGGTGCCCGACCTTGGCGCCAAGGAGGCGCTGCTGGCCGACGACCCCACGGTCTACTTCACCACCCCCCACTTCGACGGGTACCCGGCCGTGCTGGTCCGGCTCGACCGGATCGACGTCGCGGAGCTGACCGAGCTGATCACCGAGGCGTGGTACGCCCGCGCCCCGAAGCGGCTCGCCGCCGCCCACCGGCCGGAGAACCGGTGAGCGCTCCCCCGCGTCCCGACTCGCCGGGTCGGATCCCGCCGGCTCAACAGACGCGGGCGCGAGTGGACGGGATCGTCTTCGACATGGACGGCACCCTGATCGAATCCCACGCGGTGGTGCCGGCCGCGTACCGTGCCGCCATCGTGGATCGTGGGGGGCCGGCGCTCTCCGACGCCGAGATCATCGCCGGATATTCGCTCGGTCCGCCGGCCGCGATGCTCACGCACCTGATGGGACGACCGGCCACCGAGGCCGACCTGGCCTGCTACCACGATCACCTTGCCAACCTCGCGGAGCGGGTGACGGTTTATCCCGACATGGCGGAAGTGCTGGCGGAGCTCGCCGCCCGGGTGCCGGTCGGCCTGTTCACCGGTGCCAGCCACCGCGCGGCCGAGATCCTGCTCGATCGGGTCGGCCTGCTCGGGCACTTCCGCGTCGTCCTCGGCGGCGACGAGGCTCCGCGTCCCAAGCCCTTCCCGGACGGCGTAGAGCGGGCCTGCCGGCTGCTGGGGCTGAAACCCCGCCGCGCCGCGTACGTCGGTGACTCGCCGCTCGATCTCCAGGCCGCCTGGGCCAGCGGCGCGGTGGCGGTGGCGGCCGGCTGGGGCCACCAGTACGACGCCGAGGAGCCCGCAGACCTGACCGCCGGCCGCCCCGCGGATCTGCGGTCCCTGCTCGACTGACCGATGCCCCGGTCATCCCGGCGGGCGCAGCGCGACGGCGACCGCCTCATCCGGCGTGTCGACGTGCCGGGGGCCAGGCACCGGGTTGCCGGCCGGGTCGAGGACGCGCCAGCCGCCGAGTACGACGACCGGGATGCCGCCCCGGCGCATCGCCAGCGCCACCTCACTCAGCGTCCCCCACGAGCCGCCGACGGCGATCACCGCGTCGGCGCTCCACACCAGGATCGCGTTGCGGGCCTGGCCCATGTTCGTCACCACGGACACGGACGCCTCGGCGGGGCCGGGGTCGCTGCCGTCGTCGGGGCGTACCCCGATCACCAGGCCGCCGCGGGACCGGGCGCCGGCCGCCACCGCGGCCATCACCCCGCCGCCCCCGCCGCAGAGCACGGTGACCCCGCGCTCCGCCAGCAGCTCCCCCACCCGCCGGGCGTGCGCCACCTCGGCCGGCGCCGCCTCCGCCGGCCCGCACACCGCCACCTGCACCCGCATCCCGCCATTGTCGCCACGACCCGCCGCGCCGGATGGCGACAAACTAGGAGAGGCGGGCCAGGATGCGATCGGTGGCGTGGGCGGCGATGCCCCCACATCGCGGTCGGGGAAATCGCCGTCGAGGGGCGAGTACGACCCCCTGGCCGGTCAGTCCGTCTGGGGTGGCGCGGCGCCGCGCAGCACCAACGCGCTGTTGAAGCCGTCGAAACCGCGCGCCCCGACCAGCGCGATCCGGCTGCGCGGCCGCCGCGGCGCGCCCAGGAAGGGCAGGTCACAACCCTCGGCGGGCCGTTCCGGGCCGGCCGAGGCGGGCAGCAGTTTGTGGTGGAAGGCGAGCAGCGCGGTCGCCGCGTCCAGCGCCGACCCGCCCTGGTGGGCCCGGCCGGTCAGCGGCTTCTGGGTGGTGACCGACGGGGTGCGCTCCCCGAACACTGCGCGCAGGGCCGCCGCCTCCGCCCGGTCGTACGCGGGCACGCCGAGCGCGTCCGGCCAGATCACGTCCACGTCGTGCGGGCGTATGCCGGCCCGGTCCAGGGCCAGCCGCAGCGCGCGGGCGTAGTGGGTCGGGTCCGGGCCGGCCGCCGGGTCGGTGGGCGCGGCGTCGTGGGTGGCCGCCCAGCCGGTGATCTCGCCGTAGATCCGGGCGCCCCGGTCCAGCGCGTGCCCCAGCTCCTCCACTACGAAGACGGCACCGCCCTCGGCCGGCACGTAGCCGCTGGCCCCGGCGTCGAACGGCCGGTACGCAGCCGCCGGGTCGGCGACGTCGCTGAGCAGCCCGGAGCGGAGCTGGCAGGCCAGCGCGTACGGGCTGAGCGGGCACTCGGTCGCCCCGGCGACCACCAGCGGGGTGCCTCGCCGAACGGTCCGCACCGCGTGGGCGAGGCTGTCCAGTCCGCCGGCCGCCTCGGACACGGTCACCCCGCACGGCCCCTTGAGCTGGTGGTGGATGGAGAGCTGCCCGACGCTGGCCGCGTAGAACCAGGCGATCGACTGGTACGCCCCGACGGTCCGGGTCGGGCCGCCCCACAGCCGTTGCAGTTCCCGCTGCCCGAACAGGTTGCCGCCGGAGGAGCTGGCCAGCGTGACCGCCCACCGGTACGGGTCGGGGGCCTGCTCGGGCAGGCCGGCGTCCCGCAGGGCCAGCCGGGTGGCGGCGAACCCGAGGTGGGTCCACCGGTCGGTCTGCACCCGCTGCCGGGTGTCGGCGTACCCGGCGGCGTCGAAGTCCGGCACCTCCCCGCCGATCCGCGTCGGGTAGCCGGTCGGGTCGAACAGGGTGATCGGCCCGGTGCGGCGGGTGCCGGCAAGCACCGCGGCCCAGTGCGCGTCGTTGCCGATCCCGGTCGGCGCCACCACCCCGATGCCGGTCACCACCGCTCGCGCGGTCACTGCCCCACCGCCAGCCGGCGGAAGATCATCGCGGACTGGAAGCCGCCGAAGCCGCTGCCGACCGACAGGGCCACGTCCACCGGCACCTCCCGCGCCTCGTTGGGCACGTAGTCCAGGTCGCACTCCGGGTCGCGAGTGGTCCAGTTGGCGGTGGGCGGCACCACCCCGTACTCGATGGCGAGCGCGCAGGCGGCCATCTCAATCGAGCCGATCGCGCCGAGCGAGTGCCCGACCATCGACTTGATCGAGCTGATCGGCACCCGGTACGCGGTCGCCCCGAGCGCCCGCTTGAACGCGGCGGTCTCGTGCCGGTCGTTCTGCCGGGTGCCGGAACCGTGCGCGCTGATGTACGACACGGCCGACGGGGCGAGCCGGGCCTGCCGCAGCGCGTCGGTGATGGCCAGGCCCATCTCCACCCCGTCGGGGCGCAGCCCGGTCATGTGGAAGCCGTTGCTGCGGCTGGCGTACCCGGCCACCTCGCAGTAGACGTGGGCACCCCGACGGCGGGCGTGTTCGGCCTCCTCCAGCACCAGCACGGCCGCCCCCTCGGCGAGCACGAAGCCGTGCCGGTCGGCGTCGAAGGGCCGGGACGCGTGCTCCGGGTCGTCGTTGTCGGGGCTGGTGGCCTGGATGGCGTCGAAGGAGGCGACGGTGACCGGGGAGATCGGGGAGTCGGCGGCGCCGGCGAGCACCACGTCCGCCTCGCCGTCGGCGACGAGCTGGTGGGCGTACCCGATGGCGTCGATGCCGGAGGTGCAGCCGGTGGAGATCACCTGCGCCGGGCCGTGCAGGCCGTGCCGGCAGGCCACGTCGGCGGCCAGGCTGCTGGGGACCAGCGCCTGGTAGAGGTAGGGCCCGCCGAGGGTGTGGTCGACCAGCCAGTGCCGGCCGGAATCGCTGACCCGGACGTACTCCTTCTCCAGCGCCATGGTGCCGCCGACCGCGGTGCCGAGCACCACGCCGGCCCGCTCCCGCTCGGCGTCGGTGAGGGTGAGGCCGCTGTCGGCGAGCGCCTCGGTGGAGCAGGCGAGCGCGAACTGCACGTACCGGTCGGCGCGCTGCCGTTCGGCGAGGGTGATCCCGGCGGCATCCGGGTCGAAGTCGCACTCGGCGGCGATCTGGGAGCGGAACGGCGACGGGTCGAAGAAGGTGATCCGCCGGGTGGCGGTGCGCCCCGCGGTGACGGCCTTCCAGAACCGGTCCCGGGTGGCGCCGCCGGGTGCGACGACGCCGACGCCGGTCACCACGGTGCGCCGCCCGGTCACGACGGTTCCCGGGGCGGCGTGGCGACCTCGGTGTCGACGTGGCCCAGTTCCGGACGGGGGGCGAGCGGCCCCAGGTGGAACACCACCTCGGCCGGCTCGTCGCCGGTGTTGCGCAGCCGGTGCCGCACGTCCTTCGGCACGAAGAGCGCCGCCCCGGCGGCGAGCGGCACCGGCCGGTCGTCCAGGTCGACGGTGATCGCGCCGCGCGCCACGTAGAGGAACTCCTCACTGTAGGGGTGGTAGTGCTCGGCGATCCGCTCCCCCGGGTGAAGGGTGGCCACACCCATGAACCCGGAAGTGCTGCCGACGGTGCGGGGGCCGAGCAGCACCCGCAGCTCGCCGCCGCGCCGCCGGTCGGCGGGGACGTCGCGGGCGCAGACCGGGGCGGTGGTGGTCTCAGGCATCCCGGCCTCCGTTCCCGGTCGAGGCGGCCGCCCGCCGCTCGATCCGCTCCTTGATGACGGCCAACTGGATCTTGCTGTTGGCGTTGATCCGGTCGGTCATGCCGGCGTTGTCCACGGGCGCGTCGCGCCTCATGGCGAAGTCCTGCACCCAGGCCATCCGGGTGCCGCCGGGGATCTCGTCGTAGCGCCAGTGGATGTGCATGTACTCGAACGGGCCGGTCTCCACCCGGTGGGCGTGGACCTGCCGGGTGGCCGGGTCGACGGTGCGTTCGCTGACCCAGCTCCACGCCACGCCGTTCTCGTCGGGGTGCATGGTGAGACGGAACCGCACCGTGTCGTCGGTCCGATCGAGGATCTCGACCACGGCGTACTCGGTGAACAGGTCGGTCCACCGGGCGACGTCGTTGGTGACCTCCCAGACCAGCGGCAGCGGCGCGGCGATGTCGATCGCGTTCTCGGTGTGCCCGGGCGGGTCGATCCTGCGGGCCACCAGGTCGGCCACGCCGGGGATGCTGAGCTGCGCGGCCTGCTCGGGGATCTTGACCCGCCACCGGTCGGCGACGACGGCGGACAGTTCGAGCAGGGCGAGGGAGTCCATGCCCAGTTCCTCCAGGCTCGCGGCCGGGGTACGGGCGGCGGCCTCGGCGTCCAGGCCACAGTGCGTGACCAGGATGTCGGTGATCTCCGCGGCGAGCGGTCGGTCGGAAGCGACGGTCATCGGAACCTCCTTTGGGCCGCGGCGGGCGCGGCGATGACGGGGGTACGGCCGGCCGGGTCGGCGTCGGCGCGGGCGGTGGGCCCGGTGGGGACGGTGGGGCCGTCGGCGGGCTCGACGTCGGCGGTGAGCAGCCGGTCGACCAGGCCGGTGGTGTGGCGCCCGGCGCGGAAGGCCGCGTCGTGCAGCACCCGCCGGACGAACGGAATGGTGGTACGGACGCCCGGACCGGCCACCTCGAACTCGCCGAGCGCGCGGTCGAGGCGGTCAAGCGCGCCGTCCCGGTCCGGCGCCCACACGGCCACCTTCGCCAGCAGCGAGTCGTAGTGCGGGCTGACCAGGTAGCCGACGTGGCCGTGGGTGTCGACCCTGGTGAACGGGCCGCCGGGTGGGCGGAAGCGGTCGAGCCGCCCGGGGGCGGGGGCGAAGCCGCGGTCCGGGTCCTCCACGTTGACGCGGCACTCCACCGCCACCCCGCGGAGCCGGATCTCCTCCTGCCGCAGCCGCAGCCGCGTGCCGGCGGCGACGTGCAACTGCTCGTGGACCAGGTCGACGCCGGTGACCATCTCGGTGACCGGGTGCTCGACCTGGATCCGGCAGTTGATCTCCAGGAAGTGGCTCTGCTCCGCCTCGTCGACGAGAAACTCGACGGTCCCCGCGCCGGTGAAGCCGACCGACAGCGCGCCACGCAGCGCCGCCTCGGCGAGGGTGTCCAGGGTGGACGGTCGCAGCGCCGGGGCGGGGGCCTCCTCGACCAGCTTCTGGTGGCGGCGCTGCACCGAGCAGTCCCGGGTGCCCAGGTGCACCCCGTTGCCGTGGTTGTCGCAGAGCACCTGCACCTCGACGTGCCGGGCATCGGCGAGGTACCGCTCGACGTACACCCGGTCGTCGCCGAAGGCGACCTGGGCGGCGGCGCGGGTGCGGGCGTACGCGCGAGGCAGCTCGGCGGCGGACCGGACCACGGTCATCCCCCGCCCACCCCCGCCGGCGGCCGCCTTGACGATCACCGGATACCCCACCTCGGCGGCCACGTCGAGGGCGTCCGCGGCCGTCGGCAGCGTCTCGACACTGCCCGGCGGCAGCGGCAACCCGGCCTTGCTCATCAGCGCCCGCGCGGTGGACTTGTCGGCCAGCGCGGACATCACCTGCGGCGGCGGGCCGACGAAGATCAGCCCGTTCTCGGCGCAGATCTCGGCGAAGTCGGCGTCCTCGGAGAGGAACCCGTAGCCGGGGTGGACGGCCTGCGCGCCGGTCTGCCGGGCGGCCTCGACGATCGCGGCCGCGTTGAGATAGCTCTGTCGGCTAGCCGCCGGCCCGATCCGGACGGTCTCGTCGGCCAGCCGCACCGGAAGCGTCTGGGCGTCGGCGCTGGAGTGCACCATCACCGTACGAATGCCCAGTTCCCGGCAGGCCCGCAGCACCCGCAGCGCGATCTCGCCCCGGTTGGCGATCAGCACCTTCTCGAACATCACTCACCCCGCCCGGCGAGTGGTTCCAGGGCGAGCAGTGGCTGGTCGTACTCGACGGGCTTGCCGTCGGAGACCAGCACCTCGACCACGTGGCCGGCCTGGTCGGCGGTCACCTCGTTCATCAACTTCATCGCCTCCACGATGCCGACCACCTGGCCGGGCCGGACCACGTCGCCGACGGCCACGAAGGGCGCGGCACCGGGTTCCGGAGCGCGGTAGAAGGTGCCCACCACCGGTGCCCGCACAGCCAGCCGATCCGGCGCCGGCACCGTCTCCGCGACCGGCTCGGCGACCGATCCCGGGCCGGTACGCGGCGCGGGATCCGCGTCGGCCGGGCCGTGCCACTCCACCTCCAGCACGGTCTCGCCGCTGCGCAGCCGGACCCGACGGACCGGGCCGGCCAGCTCGGCGACGAGCTTGCGCGCGTGCCGGCGCAGCCCGTCCAGTACCTCGTCGGAATGGCCCGCGCTCACTGCTCCTCCTCCGTTCGCGACTGCGAGGCTCGCAAACCCGGCTCACTCCTCGCGCTCACCGCGCCGCCTTCCGTTCGCGACTGCGAGGCTCGCAAACCCGGCTCACTCCTCGCGCTCACTGGCACACCTCGGTGGTGTGGGCCGCGCCGTAGCGGCGGAAGCGGTAACGGCGGCGGCGGACCAGCGTGGCCGCCGGCACGTCGAGCAGCGGGGTGAGGTTCGCCGCCACCGCCCGGCGCAGCAGCTCGGCGGCGCCGGCCGGATCGTCGTGCGCGGCGGGCCGCGGTTCGGGCACCACCTCGTCGACCACGCCGAGCCGGCACAGGTCGGCGGCGGTGAGCCGCAGTGCGCGGGCGGCCTGCGGCGCCGCGGAGCTGTCCGACCAGAGGATGGCGGCACAGCCCTCCGGGCTGATCACCGAATAGACGGCGTTCTCCAGCATCAACACCCGGTCGGCGACCGCGAGGGCGAGTGCCCCGCCGCTGCCACCCTCCCCGGTGACCACCGCGACGACCGGCGTGGACAGCACGCTCAGCGCGAGGATGTTCTCGGCGATCGCCGCCGCCTGCCCCTGCTGCTCCGCGCTCACCCCCGGGTCGGCGCCGGGGGTGTCCACCAGGGTCACCACCGGCAGGCCGAGCCGGGCGGCGAGGCGCATCAGCCGCAGCGCCTTGCGGTGCCCGGCCGGGCTGGCCATGCCGAAGTTGCGCGCCACCAGCTCGGCGGTGGTGTGTCCCTTCTGGTGGCCGATCACCATCACCGACCGCCCGTCGAGCCGGGCCACCCCGCCGACGATCGCCGGGCAATCCGCGCCCAGCCGGTCGCCGTGCAGCTCGACGAAGCCGTCGAAGGCGGTCTCCAGATAGTCCAGTGTGGTGGGCCGGCCGGGGTGCCGGGCCGCGCGTACCGTCGCCCAGGCGTCCCGCTCCGGGCCGGCCGCCGTCGCCAGCGCGGTGGCGTCAGCCCCGGGCGCCGGTCGCGGTGCCGGCTCCTGCCGGGGTACGGACAGACGCCGGGCGGCCCGACGCCCCGCCTGCGCAGCGGCGAGCAGCGCGGTCAGCCGGCCGCGCAGCGCGTGCCGGGGCACCACCATGTCGATCTGTCCGTGCCGGAGCAGGAACTCGGCCGTCTGGAAGCCCTCGGGCAGCGTGGCGCCGGTGACCTGCCGGATGACCCGGGGGCCGGCGAAGCCCAGCCGGGCGCCGCTCTCCGCGAGCACCACGTCGGTGTTGGTGGCGAAGGACGCTGCCACCCCGCCGTACGTCGGGTCGGTGATCACGCTGACGGTGAGCAGGCCCGCCTCGCGCAGCCCGGCGATCGCCTGGCTGACCGTGGCCATCTGCATCAGCGACAGCGCGCCCTCCTGCATCCGGGCACCGCCGGAGGCGGTGACCAGCACCAGCGGCACCTCGTCAACCAACGCCCGCTCGGCGGTGGCCGTGATCAGCTCACCGACCGCGCAGCCCAGGCTGCCGCCGAGGAAGCGGAAGTCCATCACCGCGAGGGCGACCGGCTGGCCGCCGATGCGGGCGGTGCCGCACAGCACCGCCTCGTCCAGCCCGGTGCCGGCCCGGGCGGCGCTGAGCCGGTGCGGGTACGGCAGGGCGTCGACGAAGCCGATCGGGTCGACCCGGACCGCCCGGTCCGGCAGCGGGATGAACGAATCCGGGTCGGCCAGTTGCGCCACCCGGTCGGGCGCGTCCAGCCGGGCGTGCGTTCCGCACTCCGGGCAGACGTCGAGGTTGCGGCGCAGCCGCTTGCGGTACAGCAGCGAGGCGCAGCCGTCGCAGCGCGACCAGAGCTGCTCGTCGCGGGGCGCGGTGGTGGTCACGGCCGCCGTCCCGGGGCGTCGCGACGGTGGGATTGCCGCCCTGGGGCGTCGTACCGGTAGAAGCAGTGGGCCATGGCGTCCCGGGGTGAGCGCCAGGTCGGCAGGTACGGCGAGATGTACGGCCGCAGCCGCTCGCTGACCCGGACGAACTCGGGATGGCCGCGGACGTCCTCCACCGCGCCCTCCGCCGGCAGCTCCGTCTCCAGCAGATGGACGTAGAGGTCGTGCAGCCGGTAGAGCGACCGGTGCCGGACGCCGACCAGGCCAGGCAGTTCGGTCGCGTCGGATTCGGCGAAGATCTCGGCAACCCGATCCTCGGCGGCCGGCACCACCTTGGCGACGATGAGCGAGCGGTCCATGGACAGCCTCCCCTGGGGCGCGTTCCCGCCGGCGGGTGCCACCGGGCGCGCCGGACGACTTCCGCCACGGTGCCGCCGGCACCGTCAACGCGGCGTCACCCACCGGCCATCCAGAACGGAATCTGGTGACGCTGCGTTGACGGAAGCTGTGTCTAAGCTATGCAAAGATCATCTGGCATCAATCTCATAACGACACTTTTTCGCAGTTCAGCACCCGGTTCGCCGGGCCGCTGTGGATAGTCGCCTTGCCGATAGCCCGTTGACGCAGCGTAACCTTGATTGATAGCCTCCGTTGCGGTCAGCCCGGCGAAAACGCCGTCCGCCGCCGCGGCGGAGCCGTTCCGACACCGAGGTCGCGGGCCGCCGCGCCGGGCAACAGAAACGGTCGGGACGAGGGTTCCGGCGCAGGAGGGTTGCACCCGTGACCGGTGGATCGAGGATGCCGACGGCCGGGGACCCGTCCGCACCCCACGTGTCGCTGCACCTGCTCGGCGGCTTCCGGCTGCTGCACGACGACGTGCCGGTGGTCGTGCCCCGGGGGCTGCAACGGGTCATCGCCCTGATCGGACTGCGGCCGGGCGCCACCCGCAGCCACCTGGCCGGGCTGCTCTGGCCGGAGGCCTCCGAGGAGCGTGCGCTGTCATCGCTGCGTACCGCCCTGTGGCGGCTGCGGCAGGACCCGTGTTGCCCGCTGCTCACCGACGGCGACACGGTACGGCTCGGCGACACCGTCCACCTCGACGTCGACGAGCTGGTCGACATCGCCGCCCGGGTCCGGCAGGGCGAACTGCCGCCCGCGGCCAGCAACGCCGGCCGGCACGACCTGCTACCCGGCTGGTACGAGGACTGGGTGCTGCTGGAACGCGAGCGCCTGCGCCAGCTACGGCTGCACATGCTGGAGCAACTCGCCGGCAACCACCTCGCCGCCGGCCGGCACGGTGAGGCCCTCGAGGCGGCTCTGGAGGCGATGGCCGCCGAACCGCTGCGGGAGACCCCGCACCGCCTGGTGGTCCGGATCCACCTCGCCGAGGGGAACGCGTTCGAGGCGGTACACGCCTTCTACGTCTACCGGGACCTGCTGCTACGCGAGCTGCGCCTGGAACCGTCCCCGGCGATGTGCGCGCTGCTCGACGACACCCTCGCCCCGATCCGGCACGCCACCCGGCGTCAGGCGCCCGACCCGAGACGGCGACCCGAACGCCCCGCCCCGCCCGGCGGTCCGGCCGCTCCCGCCCCGCCCGGCGGTCCGGCCGCTCCCGCCCCGCAGCGGGGTCCCACCGCGCCCACCGCGCCCCGCTGAACGACGGCCGCCGGCCCGCCGACGCGACGTCGCATTCACCGCCGTCACCGAGCGACCGCCGTTGGTGACGGAGAGGTGACAGCCGGCCCGGCAGGCTTTCTGCACACGGTGTCCGACGCCCCACATCTGCTGGCCGGGGCGATCACCGGCGAGAGGGGTCCCGATGAGTCGACTGTTGGTCGTCAGCCGGATCGTGCCGGGCGCGGAAGGACGGGTGGCGCAGATCTTCGCCGAGTCCGACGCGACCGAACTGCCCAGTCTGACCGGCGTCCGGCACCGGTCGCTGTACTGCCTGCACGACCTGTGCATACATCTGATGGAACTCGCGGACGTTGACCCGGACGCGGCCACCGGGGCTCGCGACCACCCGCTCTACCGGCGGGTCAACGAGCGACTGTCGGCGCACACGTCGGCGTACCTGCCGACCTGGCGCTCCCCTCGGGACGCCGTCGCCGGCTGCTTCTACAGCTGGGACGCCGTTGACGCGACCTTCTACGCCCGCCCTGGCGCGGAGGGCTGAGACCGGGCGTCCCGGACCCCTGATACGGCACCAGGGTCCGGGACCGCCCACCCCTGTCCGCTGGTGACACACTCTCGGTCACCCCACCGCCACCCCCCGGTACGAGCTCGTCCCATCGCAGACGAAAGCCGCGGACCGCCCTGTCATCCTCGACGTACGTGTGGGAAGCTGCCCCGAGTTTCTCGCGACTTTCGTTCACGTAATGAGGAGGAGGTTGGCCGTGCCGCCGAGTTTCGCGCTATGGCTGGTCGGGATCCTGACTGTGGTGACGGGCCTGGTGATCTGGCGGGTGCTGGCCGGAGGCCGCACCACCACGGGCCCGGCGGCGTCCATCGTGGAGGGTAACCCCGCGACCGTCACTGCTGACCAGGAACGGCACGCCGTGGCCGTCGACGAGGTTTCCCCGCCCGCCGCGGTGACCGAGGAACCGGCCCCGGCCCAGGAGGACGCCACACCGGCCGCCACCGCCATCCCGGTCGCCGAGACCACCGCCCCACCGGCCACCGACGCCGCCGGGCCGGCCGACTCCGCCCCGGCTGAGACGGAGCAGCCCGCCGCCGTCGCGGCCGAGCCGGTCAGCACCGCGGCCGAGCTCGTTGCCGCCGAGGTAGAGCCGGCCACGGCTCCCGCCGAGCCGGCCGCCCCGGCGACCATCCCCGCGCCGCGCGCCACGGCCGAGAACAGCACGTCGGCTGCGGCGGAGCCCGCCGCGACCCCGGTCGCCGCGAACGTGGGCGGGCCCGCCGACGACTTCCGGAAGATCCAGGGCATCGGGCCGAAGATGGCGGCCGGACTCCAGGCCGCCGGCGTCCGCACCTACCAGCAGCTCGCCGAGCTGGACGAGGCGGCGCTGCGGGAGGTCATCAAGGCGGCCGGCCTGCGCGCCGCGCCGGGCCTGGCGACCTGGCCGCAGCAGGCGAAGTCGCTGGCCAGCGCAGACGCCTGAGCCCGTCCCGGGCCGGTGCTGACGATGTCGTCACCGGCCCGGGCGGGATCCCGGCCCCGCCCGTTCTGCCAACCGGCAGGTCACGCCGCGCCGGTGTCCCGGCGCTGTTTGACGATTCCACCGCTCTGGGTACATGGCTTTCACCTCAGATCCACCACACCCCCGTGGAGGCAACCCATGCGCGGCACCTCGATAGTTGGCGTCCTGGTCGTCATCTGGCTCATCATCGGCGCGATCGCCGCCGGACAGCGCGGGTACTACACCAGAGCCGAGAAGAACTGCGCCGAGGCGAGCACGATCCTGGTCACCATCGTGGCCGGTCCGCTGAACTACATCGGCACCAACCCCAAGGTGGACTGCAAGCTCCCCGAGCCGTCCAAGTGACCGCGCCGTCAGCCGACGTGGATGCCGGGACGGCGGGTGGGGTCCGGCTCGGACTTGCGGATGATCTCACGGACCACGGGTGGGGTGTCGCCACGGCCGAGGATCAGATAGCGCAGCAGATGCGCGATTGGATTCCCCTCGGACCACTCGAAGTGGCAGTGCGGGCGCACCCCGGTGGCGTCGCGGAGGGCCAGCAGGATGGCGGCGATCGCGTTCGGCGCGGCGGGGCTGCTGGCCCGCAGGATCCGGTACCCCCCGACCTCCACCCCGTGCACCCGCAGGACCTGGCTGAACTGCGACGGGTCGGTCACGTCGATCTCCAGGAACAGCACGTCGGCGGCGCCCGGCACGGGGTTCATCCCGCGCTGCGCGCGCTCCTTGAACCGGTACTCCTTGAGCGAGCCGCTCTGCCGCTTGTTCGCGATCAGGTGCAGCCGGCCGTCGTGGGCGATCGACTCGGCGACGAACCGCCGGGCCGGCTCGTCGAGCTCGATCCGCTCGGCGCGCAGCTCGGTGGTCCGGGACACCCGGGAGATCAGTGAGACGGCGATGATGCCGGCGATGAACAGGCCGGAGATGGCGATGCCGTCCGGTTTCTCGATCACGTTCTCGGTGAGGGCGTAGAGCAGCACCGCGCTGAGCACCGCGAAGCCGAGCCCGGCGAACGGGTGCCGCGCCCGGTACGCGGAGATGGTCACCGCGATCGCACCGGAGACCATCATCGCCAGGATCCCGGTGGCGTACGCGCCGGCCTGCGCGTTGACGTCCGCTCGGAAAGCCACCGTGAGGGCGATGCTGATCACCGTGTAGACGAGCACCACCGGACGGATGGCCCGTCCCCACTCCGGCGCCATGCCGTAGGCAGGCAGGTAGCGGGGCACGATGTTGATCAGACCGGCCATCGCCGAGGCGCCCGCGAACCAGAGGATGAGGATGCTGCTGATGTCATAGATCGTGCCGAACCCCTCGCCCAATTGCTCGTGGGCCACGAAGGCCAGGGCCCGGCCGTTGGCTGCTCCGCCGGGCTGGAACTCCTTGGGCGGGATCAACACCGTGGTGACGAACGTGGTGGTGATCAGATAGGCGGTCATGATCAGCGCCGCGGCCGCGAGCAGCTTGCGGGTGTTGCGGATCCGCGCCCCCAGCCGCGCCTCGGTGTCCAGGCCGTTTCCCTTGATCAGCGGCATCATGCTGACCCCGGTCTCGAAACCGGAGAGCCCCAGCACCAGCAGCGGGAAGGCCAGCACGGACGTGCGAACCAGGCCGCCGATCCCACCGGCGGTGGTGGTCAACCGCTGTGTCCAGTCACTGACCACCGCCGGGTTGGCGAGAATGTGCGACAGGCTGACGACCACGATCACCGCGTTCAGCGCGAGGAAGACCGCGACGAGGGGGATGGCGACGCGCACCGCCTCACGGAACCCCATCAGGAACACGCCACCGAGGATGAGCAGCAGCACCCCGGTCACCACCACTGCGGCGGTGTCGCCGTGCGGGAACGACTTCGGCAGGTACGGGTTCTCCAGCAGGTGCACCGTGGCGTCGGCGGACGACAGCGTGATCGTGACGATCCACGAGGTAGCCACGAAGCCGAGCAGCACCAGTACGAAGATCTTGCCCCGCCAGAACGGCAGCAGCCGCTCCAGCATGGCCACCGAGCCCTGGCCGTGCGGGCTCTCCCCGGCCACCCGTCGGTACATGGGCAGCATCCCGAACAGGGTCAGCGCCACGATCAGCAGGGTGGCCAGCGGGGAGAGCGCCCCGGCCGCCAATGCGGCGATACCGGGCACGTAGGAGAGGCTGGAGAAGTAGTCGAGGCCGGTCAGGCACATCACCTGCCACCAGGGGTGCGAGGCCGCCTGGTGCTCCCGGGTCTCCGGGCCGACCGGCTGCACCCGGTGCTGGGACAGCCACCGGGTCAGCGAGCTGGCCGGCTCGTGCGGCCGTACCGGGCTCTCCATGCAGGCGGGGATGTGGATCGCCCCACTGCCGGCGCGGTCGCCGTGGTCCGGGTCGCGGGCGGCACGCAGCGCCCGATCCGCCGCGGCGGCCTGCGCCTGGTTGCGCCGCCCCCGCGGGCGCCGGGGCTGCGACGCCCCGTCCCGTCCCTCCGCCATGTGCACCCCTTCAGGCCCTTCACCGACGTTAGGCGGAATATCAGGCGCCATCCGGCCGAACCCGACAACCGGCAGAGATCGTCAGGGCGCACGGAGTGGTGGACCGCCCCCCCGATGGCGGGCGGATCGGTCAGCCGACGGGAGGCGGGCGCAAAACGTCGCGCAGCTTGCGCGCCCACGGCTGCACCCCGTCGCGGGCGCCCTGACGCAGCAGCTCGGACATGGCCCGGGCCCGCCGGCCGAGCAACGCGGCCCGCGCCGGCCAGGAACGCGCCGATCGACGCCAACTCGTCGAGGGAAGTACGTGCGGGCCGGGTCGCCCAGCTCCCCCGGGACCCACCCAGCGCCGCTGATGTACGGCGCTGGAAGCGGGAGTCTCTCGCCTTTAAGGGGGAGAGGATGTCACTGGAGGAAGGCGCCGAGCGGCGAGAGCAGCAACTGGCCGAACCGCGCGGCGTTGTCGTCCAGCCGCTTCCGCTCGCACTCGCGGGCCTCCGGGTCGTGCCGGCAACGCCAGATCTTCTGCGCGTTGCGCCAGGCGACGTTCCGGGTGTATTCCACCAGTTCACCCTGGTACCAGTCGTCGATGTCGCCGTTCAGCATGTCGATCATCAGCTGCCAGTGGTCCAGGTAGCCCCGGCGCAGCCCCGGGATCCGCTCGGCGAAGATCTTGTTGATCTCCAGATAGTCGCGGTGCTGCTCGCTGCCGTCGACCGGCTCGGACTCCAGGCTGTCGAACGTCGTCACCAGCGCGAACGGCAGGTCGTAGTTGATGTGCGCGTTCACCCCGGCGGCGGCCGACGGCAGCGGCCGGGCGTCCGGGCCGCGCATCCGCTGGAACAGGCACACCCACGCCTTCGGGGTGTTCGGGCTGGACTCGGTCCAGAACCGCAACGCGTCGAAATAGCGGGCGGAGAACTCCACGTCCAGCCGGGCCAGGAACACCGGGTCGGTGAAGCGATCGTCGTAGAGGCCGTCCAGGACGCTGCTGGTGATGGTCAGGTAGAGCTTGTTGAAGTCCGCCAGGGGGCAGCTCTCCTCCAGCGGAGGCAGCCGGACCAGCAGATCCTGGAGCTTGGTGAGGTGGTCGACGACCGCCGGCACGTCGGCGGGGTGGTCGGCGAGCAGCCCGACGATGTCCTGGTGCACAGGACCCCATACCGGTTCGGTCATCGTTCCTCCACTGTGGTGGGACGCCCACGTCGTCACCGGTGACGCTGGACAGCCTTCCAGCCGGCGTCGACCGGCCGGATCGGTAGAACGACGTATTCGCAGCGGCGTACGCCTCACTCGGGGCGGCTGCGCAGGAAGATCGCGCTGGCCTGCACCCGGGTACGGACCTGGAGCTTGTCGAAGATGTGCGACACATGCACCCCGATGGTCCGTTCGCTGATGAACAGCCGCTGGCCGATCTCCCGGTTGGTCAGTCCCTCGGCGACAGCGGCGAGCACCTCGCGTTCCCGGGCGGTGAGCGCCGCCAGCTCGTCCACCGCCGGCGCGGCGGCCGGCGTCGCGGCCGGCGCCGCGGCCCGGGGCCGGGGCACGTGACGGGCGGTGGGCGGGCTTTCCTCCAGGGTCACCCGCGCCCGGCCGGCCAGCGTCCGGATCTCCGAACTCAGCGGCATCGCGCCCAGCGCCTGCGCCATCCGGTACGCCTGCCGCAGCAGCTTGCCCGCGGTGGCCACCCGGCTGCGCCGGGCCAGCAGCGCCTCGGCCTGCCGCAGCCGGGAGTAGGCCGCGGGGTAGGGGTGGTTACGCCGATCCCACTCGGTCGCCGAGCGGGCCCACAGCTCCGGGTCGCCCCGGCCGTCGTCGAGCCGGCTGATCTCGGCGTCGCAGAGCGCCAGGAAGGCGTCCGCGACGTAGCGCACCGGGGCGGGGGCCTTCTCGCTCTTGCCGGCCACCCGGTCGACCACCTCGCGGAGCCGGCGTACCGCCGTCGGGTCCACCGCGATGGTCCGGCTCGCGTACGCCTCGGCCTCCGCGCGCAGCCCGTGCCAGGCGAGGGTGGCGAGCACGATGACGTCGTCGGAGCGGCTCTCGGTCAGTCCCCGCTGGACGGCCTGCCGGGCCAGGTCGTGCCGGCCCTCCCACATGGCCAGCCCGGCCCGCAGGATGAGCATCGGCAGCACGTGCCGGGCGCCGCCACCGGCGAGCATCATGGCCACCGCCTCCAGGTCCCGGTCGGAGGCCTCGATGTCGCCGTACCCGACGGAGAGCCGGCAGCGGGCGAGCAGCAACTCCACCGCGTCGGCGCCGGAGGGGCGGTGCCGCAGCGCGGCGGCAACCACCTTCTCCGCCTCGGCCCACTGCCCGACCCGGAACAGCCCGTTGGTGGCGATTGCCAGCAGCCGGGTCTCCCAGGTCCGGCCGAGACCCAGCTCGGCGACCCGCTCGGCGCCGCGACGGGCCACCACCACACCCTCCTCGAGGATGTTCAGCGGCCCGGTCAGCAGCTCGGCCAGGTGCAGATACGCGCACGCCACGTCCTCCGGCCGGCCGGACCGCTCGGCGGTCTCCAGAGCCTGCCGCATGACGGCCAGCCCGCCGTCCGGGTCCTCCAGGAAGGCCTCGCTGTAGCCGAGCGCGGCGCTGGCCAGCACCACCTCCGACGTGGTGCCGTCCACCGCGGCGGCCAGCTCCAGCGCCTCCCGGGCCTGGTCGCCGGCCTCGGCGTACCGTCCGAGGTGCAACAGCAGCTCGGCCAGGCGCGCGGCGGCGGTGGCCCGCTCGTGGGGCGTGCGGTCGGCGGTCGCCAGAGCCTGCCGGTACTCGGCCTCGGCAAGCGCGGACCGGCCGGCCGCGGCCAGGTATCGGGCCCGCCGGATGTGCAGGCCACAGGCCTGTGGGCCGGCCGGCTCGGCGGCCAGCTCCTCCAGTAGGGCCAACGCCCGGGCGTGCTCGCCGCAGTGGTGCGCCGTCTCGGCGGCGTGCTCCAACAGCTCCGCACGGTCCACCCCGACGGGAGCCGGCCGGTCGGCGCTCGGCGAAACCGCCGCCGGGGCGGTAGCCAGCTGCAACGCCGCCGACCAGTGCCGGTGTGCCTCGGCGTACCCGTGCAGCCGCTCGGCCTCGCGCGCGGCGGCCATCGCGGCCGGCAACGCCCGCCCCGGTTCGCCGGCCAGCCGCCAGTGATGGGCCAGGCGGGCCTGGTGCAGCTCGGCGGTGGCCGAGGTGAGCACCTCGGCGTAGCGGCGGTGCAGCGCGGCGCGCTCGGCGGGCAGCAGCTCGTGCGCCAGCACCTCGGCGACCAGGCGGTGCCGCAGCCGGTAGCCGTCGTCGGCACTGACCAGGAGCCGGTGCGCCACCGCGGCCCGGACCGCCTCGATCAGCTCGGCTTCGGGCAGCCGGACCACCTGGGCCAGCAGCCAGTGCTCGACCGGTTCGACGCCCGCGGCGACCGCGTGCACCACGGCGTGCGCGTGCTGCGGCAGCGCGTCGACCCGGGCCAGGAACACCTCGCGCAGCGTGTCGGAGAGCCCGTCGCGGCCGTCGCGCAGGTCCCGGGCCAGCTCCTCGACGACGAACGGGTTGCCGCCGCTGCGCCGCCACATCTGGTCGGCGGCGTCCCCCGGCAGCGGCGCACCGGCGATCGCGGCGGCCAGCTCGTCGGTGCCGGCGCGGTCCAGCGGCGCCAGGTCGAGCACCCGGACCGATCGCAGCCGGCGCAGCTCGGTGAGGACCCGGCGCAGCGGGTGCGCGCCCTGCAACGCCTCGGCTCGGATCGCGGCCAGCACCGACAGCTGCAGGTCGCCGAGGCCGGCGAGCAGGTACAGCAGGAGTTGGCGGGTACTCCGGTCGACCCACTGCAGGTCGTCCAGGACGAGGACCAGCGGACGACCGCCGGCGACCACGTGCAGCCCCTGGGACACCCGATCCAGCAGCGCGCCCGCGCCGTCCGGCCCCGGGTTCTCCTCGTCGAAGACCTGGAGCAGCTTGCGCACCGCCGAGGAGGTACGGGCGTCGGTGAGTTCGGCGTCGAAGCGGCGCAGCGCCTGCCGCAACGGGTGCAGCGGGGACGCGTCGCCGATGTCCAGGCAGGAGCCGGTGAGCACCAGCGCGCCCCAGTCCCGCAGCCGGCCGCTGACCTCGGCCAGCAGGCGGGTCTTGCCCACCCCGCTCTCGCCGGTGAGGAAGACCGCCGCGGTGTGCCCTGGGGCGACGTCGTCGAGCAGCGCCGACCGGAGCATCGCCAGAGTGCCGGCACGGCCAACAAGCGGTGCGGTGTCCACATCGCTGCCCATGGCCTGCAGCCTAGTCACCGGTCCCCGCACCCTTCTACGGGCTCGAGGTGCCAGTGGTACCTCTCTCGTCGACATTGCGACTAAAGGTTGCGGGTGGTCGACATACGTCGTCTTACCGATCCCCCGACAATCCGCTGGTGAAAGTCTCCGGAGGTCGTCAGGCACCGGTCGGGGAGGAAGGGTGGGTGCGATGCCAATGACCACAATCGTGGGAAGTCGGGAAGCCGTCACCGCCGCGCGCTGGCCGGTCCCCGAGGAGCGACGTACGGTCACCGTGCTCTTCGCCGACATCGTCGGCTCGGCCAGCCTGGTCGAGCGGCTCGACCCGGAAGAGGTCCGGGAGCTGCAACGGGCGTACTTCGGCACCGTCGCGGGGGTGCTGCGCCGGTGGAACGGCGTGGTGGAGAAGTACATCGGCGACGCGGTGATGGCGCTGTTCGGGGCGCACGGCTCCGACGGGTTCGACGCGTACCGCGCGGTGCGCGCCGGGCTGGAGATCCAGGACGCGCTGGACCGGCGGTCACCGGCCGGCACCCGGCTGCGGGTCCGGGTCGGCGTGGCGACCGGCGAGGTGCTGGTCGACCTGGCCGCCACCCACGACGGCGCACACGGCACCGCCAGCGGCGCGGTGATCACCACCGCCGCCCGCCTGCAGGAGTACGCCCCATCGGGAGGGGTGGCCATCTGCGCGGCCACCCGCCGGGCCACCGCCGGCCTGGTCGACCAGCGCCCGCTGGCGGCGATGGCGGTGACCGGCAGGGCGGTGCCGTTGGATGTGTGGCGGGTGACCGGGGTGTCCCGGCCGGAGCCGGCCCGCCACCACGGCCCGTTGGTCGGCCGGCGGCGGGAGCTGGCCACCGCCGGCGACGAGATCGCCCGCGCGGTCCGGGACCGCCAACCGCGCTGGATCTCCCTGGTCGGGCTGGCCGGCAGTGGCCGCAGCCGGCTGCTGCACGAGCTGGCCCGCGTGGTGTCGACCGTGGACGGACGTCCGGTCCGCTGGTGCGCGGCGCAGTGCCCGCCGTATCCGGAGGGGGAGCTGGCGCCGCTGGCCGACATGGTGCGTGCCTTCGCCGGGGCCCTCGACGCGGACTCCACCGCGACCGTACGTCGACGGCTGGTCACGGCCCTGGACGGACTGCTGCCGCCGGCCCGGTGCGGCGCGGCGGCGCACGAGCTGGCCGACTTCGTCGCGGCGCCGCGGGACGCGGGGGCCGCGGGCCGTGGCGCCGAGGTGTGGCGGGAGGTGCTTCTCGCCCTGGCCGCCGGAACGCCGGTGGTGGTGGCGGTGGACGACCTGGACCGCGCCGCCCCGACGCTGAGCCGGTTCCTGCACCGGCTCTTCGCCACCGCCAGCGAGCGGCGGTTGCCCCTGGCCGTGGTCGCCACGCACGGCCCGGGCTGGGCCGATCTGCTGCCCGGGGCCGCCGGCCGGCGTCGCCGCGTGCCACTGCCCGCGCTGGGCGCCGTCGACACCGGACGGCTGCTGCGGCAGCTGCTGGACCGGGCCGGCCGGCCGGCCGCGCTGGCCGCGGAGCTACTGCCCCTGGTCGGTGGCAACCCGGCCGTCGCGCGGGCGTACGTCCGGGCCCTCGGCGAAGACGATGACCCGGCCGGCGTGCCGGAGGCGGTACGGCGCATGGTCGACGCCCGGCTGGACCGGCTGGACGGGGACCAGCGGGCGGTGCTGATGGTCGGCGCGGCCCACGGGGCGGACTTCACGGCCGCGACACTGGACCAGCTGCTCGGCTGGACGGCAGGCCGGGCCGAGCCGGTGCTGTGCACGCTGGTCGCGGCGGGCCTGCTGCGCCGGACCGTCGCCGGGGGGTACGCCGTCGCCGACCCCACGGTCGCCGGGGTGGTGCGGCACCGGCTGCCCCGCGCGCTCCGGGCGGAGTTCGCCCGCCGCGAGCGGACCACCCCGCAGCCCACGGTGGCCTGCCTGGCGAGTCGCCCGCCCCGGGCGGGTTGCGGATCGCCCACGCATTCCGCGTCCCACCGCGCGGGGCTGGCTCACGCCGGGCCGTCCCGCAGCAGAGACGCACCGGTGGGAGGTCACCCGTCGGCCCTGCCGTCGGTCGGGCCCCCGGCCGGTCCCGCCCTCCTGGGCTGGGCGGCCTGAGACCGGCGTCGGGGTGGAGGGGGCACGGGGCTGCTCCACCCCGGCGTCGTCCCGGGCGGCTGCGGGCCGGGCCCGCCGCGGTGACCGGCGCCGACGGCTCAGCAGTCGGCGAGGAACGCCAGGGTGCGGTCCCAGGTCAGGGCGGCCGCCAGCGCGTCGTGATCGGTCAGCTCGGGGTCGGTGTAAAGGTGCCCGGGGCCCGGGTACCGGTACACGGTCAGCGCCGCGCCGGCCGCGGTCATCGCCCGCCGCCACTCGTCCAGCTCGTCCGACGGCTCGTACTCGTCGGGATCGGCGAGGTGCAGCTGCACCGGCAGACCCGGGCGCACCGACTCCGGGGCGCCGCCGGTGCCGTGCAGCAGGAGCAGCGCCGCCGCCTGCGGCCGTTCGGCGAGCAGCGCTCCGGCCACCCCGGCGCCCATCGAGAAGCCGGCCAGCACCGTCTCGGCGGGAAGCTCACGCGCCGCCGCGCGGGCCCGCTCCAGCACGATGTCCCGGCCGACCTTGTCGAGCAGCGCGAAGCCCTCCTCGACGGTGTCCGAGGCGGGCAGCCCGTACAGGTCGGGGGTGGTGACTTCGTGCCCGGCGGCGCGCAGCCGGTCGGCGGCGGCCAGCACGGCGGGGCGCAGCCCGTAGACGGAGTGCAACAACAGGATGTGTGCCATCGGCTCATCCTGCCCCCGCACACCGACACAAGGGGCAGCCGCGCCGAGGGAACCACCAGCTGGCCGACCGGAACAGCCGGGGGCTCAGCCGGCCGCGCCGCCCCTCGCGTCCCGGGACAGCGTGCGGCTGCGGCCGCGGAACTCGGCGACCACCTCGTCGCCCCGCCAGACCGTGACGTCGTAGATGCCGCTGCGGCCGTAGCGGACCCGCTCGGTGGCCCGGGCCTCCAGCAGGTCGCCCTCGCGCACCGGACGCAGGAAGCTGATCTCGCCACCGGCGGCCACGGTGGCCGGGCCGTGACTGTTGCAGGCCAGCGCGAACGCGGTGTCGGCGAGCAGGAAGACAAAGCCGCCGTGGCCGATGGCGTGCCCGTTGAGCATGGCCGGAGTGACCCGCATTCGGGCCACCGCCGCGCCGTCAGCAGCCGAGACCAGCTCGATGCCGAGCCCCTTGGAGGCCACGTCGGCGTCGAACATGTCGTTGGCCGCGGTGCGGCTGTCGTGCTCTGCCACCTCACTGCCCCCGCCGCTGGTCGACGATCCGGCGCATCTTGCCCATCGACCGTTCCACCCCGTCGGGCTCGATGACCTCCACCGCCACGCTCACCCCGATGGTGTTCTTGACCTGCTGCACCAGGGCCACCCCGGCCCGTTCCGCCTCGTCGGCGGCCACCCCGATCCGCCGCTCGACCCTGACGGTGAGGGTATCCATCCGGCCCTGCCGGTCCAGCACGCACTGGAAGTGCGGCGACAGCGCGGGCGTACGCAGGATCAGCTCCTCGATCTGCGTCGGGAAGACGTTCACCCCACGGATGATCATCATGTCGTCGGTCCGGCCGGTGATCTTCTCGATCCGCCGCATCGTCCGGGCGCTGCCGGGCAGCAACCGGGTCAGGTCGCGGGTGCGGTAGCGGACCACCGGCATGGCCTCCTTGGTGAGCGAGGTGAGCACCAACTCCCCCTGCTCACCGTCGGGCAGCACCTCGCCGGTGACCGGGTCGATGATCTCCGGATAAAAGTGGTCCTCCCACAGGTGCAGGCCGTCCTTGGTCTCCACGCACTCGACGGCCACCCCCGGCCCCATCACCTCGGACAGCCCGTAGATGTCCACCGCGTGCATGTCCAGGCGCTGCTCCATCTCGCGGCGCATGTCCTCGGTCCACGGCTCGGCGCCGAAGATGCCGACCTTGAGCGAGGTGGACCGGGGGTCGACGCCCTGGCGTTCCATCTCGTCGACGATGGCCAGCATGTAGCTGGGCGTGACCATGATGATGTCCGGCTCAAAGTCGCGGATCAGCATCACCTGCCGCTCGGTCATGCCCCCGGAGACCGGGATGACCGTGCAGCCCAGTTCCTCGGCGCCGTAGTGCGCGCCGAGGCCGCCGGTGAAGAGTCCGTAGCCGTACGCCACGTGCACGCGGTCGCCCGGCCGGCCGCCGGAGGCCCGGATGGAGCGGGCCATCAGCTGCGCCCAGGTGGCCACGTCGGCCCGGGTGTAGCCGACCACGGTGGGTCGGCCGGTGGTGCCGGAGGAGGCGTGCAGCCGGGCGATCCGCTCCCGGGGCACGGCGAACATCCCGAACGGGTAGTTCTCCCGCAGCTCGGCCTTGCTGGTGAACGGGAAGCGGGCCAGGTCGGACAGCTCACGCAGCTCGTCCGGGTGAACCCCGGCCGCCTCGAAGGCCCGACGGTAGTGCGGCACGTTGTCGTACGCGTGCCGCAGCGACCAGCGCAGCCGGTCCAGCTGCAGCGCCCGCAGTTCGTCCACAGACGCCCGCTCGACGGGTTCCAGCTCATCGGGACGAGGGGTGCGGTCCTGCACGGTTGCCTCCTGCGCAACGGTCCCAACGTCGCCTCGCGTCGGACGATGCCGCACACCGTACGCCCGTACTCCTCGTCCCTGCCAACTCAGGCCAGCAGGTGGCCGGGTCCCGCGGGTGGCCGGCGGAGGTTATCCTCGGCGCACCGTGACACGACCACCCGAGTTCCCCATCGACCCCGATGTCGACCTGCACGTAGCCGCCGACCGGGTGGAGTTGACCGTCCACCCGGCTACGGTGCTCGGCGTGATCGCCGGCGGCGGTGTGCTCGGCGCACTGGCCCGTGCCGGCCTGCAGGCGGCGTTCCCGCACCCGCCCACCGGGTTCCCGTGGGCCACCTTCGGCATCAACGTCGTCGGCTCCCTGCTGATCGGCGTGTTGATGGCGGTGCTGACCGCCCGCCCGGCCGGCCCGCTGGTCCGGCCGTTCCTCGGCGTCGGCGTGCTCGGCGGTTTCACCACCTTCTCCACGTACGTCGTGGACACGCAGCGGGCGGGGGCCGCCGGAGCGCCGGGCACGGCGCTGGCGTACCTGGCGGCGACCCTGGTCGGGGCGCTGCTGGCGGTCTGGACCGGGGACGCGATCGCCAGCCGGCTACTGGCCCGGGCCGGTGGGGCCGCCCGGTGATCGTCCTGCTGATCGCGATCGGGGCCGCGCTGGGCGCCCCGCTGCGCTACCTCACCGACCGGGCGGTGCAGGCCCGCCACGAGTCCGCCTTCCCCTGGGGCACGCTGACCGTCAACGTGGCCGGGTCGCTGCTGCTCGGCGCGGTGGCCGCGGTGCCGGCGAACCCGGCGCTGACCGCGCTGATCGGCACCGGCTTCTGCGGCGCACTGACCACCTGGTCCACGCTCAGCTACGAGACGCTGCGGCTGGCCCGGGCCGGCGCCCGTCACCACGCGCTGGCGAACGCGCTGTTCAGCGTGGTCGCCGGTCTCGCCGCAGCGTCCCTCGGCTACGCGTTAGCCCGCACGGTGGCCGGCTGACCAAGGGGACACCTCCGGCAGGATCCGCACGGCCGGCCGAGCCGGAACCGGGTGATCAGCGGGCGCGGCGCTCCGGGTGGGCCCGGTTCCAGGCCCGCATCCGTTCCGGGTAACCAATACGCGCCGCCTCGTACAGCGGCACCCCGTGCCGACGAGCGATCTTGGCCGCGGCCCGGGGCGAGCCGGTGCGACGGCGGATCCACTCACCGTCATCGGCGATGGCGACCACGGTGGTGTCGGTGGCCGTGGTCTCCGGTTCCAGGTAGAACTCCACGCCGCGGCGGCTGGTCACGAACGCCTCCAGCGCGGCCAGGTCCTCCCGGGTCGCCTCGCGGTCGAGCTTGGTCGGAGTGGTCGGGTCGGCGGCCCGTCGGCTGAACCAGCCCATGCCGGCCTCCTCTCGTCGGGTGCGTCCCAGTGCAGCACCCGTACCTGGCAGCCGGCTGCGAGCGCGGTGGGAGTCCGCTGACCGGACCGGCCCCGGTCAGCGGGCCGGCGGACGCAGCACCGGAACCAGGGCGAGGGTGGGCAGCAGCAGCAGCGGCACGACACCCAGGGCGTGCAGGGTGCCCAGATGGTCGCCGAGGAAGCCGAGCAGCGGCGGGCCGCCGAGGAAGGCGGTGTAGCCGATCACGGCGACCACGCTGACCCGGGCCGGAGCCCGGTCCTCGTCGTCGGCGGCGGCGCTCATTCCGACCGGGAAGCCGAGCGACGCCCCGACCCCCCACAGCACCACGCCGACGACGGCGAGCGGCCCCGAGCCGCCCAGCACGGCCAGAGCGGCGCCGGCGGCGGCCAGCCCGATGGTGCCGAACAGCACCGGCACCCGCCCCCAGCGGTCGATGGCGAGCGTGCCGGCGGTCCTACCGAGGGTCATACCGACCACGAAGACGCCGAACACGGTCGCACCGACCGCCTCGCTGACGCCGTACCCGTCGACGAAGGCCACCGCCAGCCAGTCGTTGGCGCTGCCCTCGGTGAACGCCATCACCAGCACCAGCAGGCCGATGAGCAGGGTGCGTGGCTCCCGCCAGGTGGCCAGCAGCGCCCGGCGCCGGGCCGCCGGGTCCGCCGGGCCGTCCGGCTCGGCGGGGGCGGGCAGGAACGCGCGGGTGCCGAGCAGCGTGCCGACCAGGACCACGGCCGCGAGCGCCGACAGGTGCACCCCGACCGGTACGTCCAGCCGGGCCGCCCCGGCGCCGATCCCGGCCCCGGCCACCGAGCCCAGGCTCCACGCCGCGTGGAATCGGGGCAGGATCGTCCGGCCGAGGCGCTTCTCCACCGCCGCGCCCTCGACGTTCATCGCCACGTCGCAGGTGCCGGAGCCGTAACCGAAGGCGACCAGGCCCAGCGCGACCCCGACCACCGAGCCGATCAGGCCGGCGGAGAGGCCGGCGACGACCGTGCCGAACGCGACGAGCAGGACCGACGCCGCCACCGTGCGCGCCGGGCCGAGCCGTTGGGTGACCAGCCCGGCGACGGGCATCGCCAGCACCGCGCCGGCCGACATGGCCAACAGCAGCAGGCCGAGCTGCCCGGCGCTGAGCCCGAGCGCCTCCCGCACCGCGGGCACCCGGGAGAACCACGTCCCCAGCGCGAGCCCGTTGAGGGCGAACACGACCGCGACCCCGTTACGCGCGGCCAGGACCGGCCGCGGCACGTCGTGCCGGTCGGCGACCGCGTCGACGATGCTGCTCAATGCGTTGTCTCCCTCTGCCCGAGCGGCCCGGCGATCCCCGGCCGGCCCGACGACCATCGCACACCGGAGAGCGCTCCCACCACAACCGCCGCCACGCCGTACCGCGACCCCCTCCACGTAATGCAGGTGTTCGTCGGTGAAGACCCTTGCCCGGTACTTCGTGATGAAAACCAAATGGGCGTGAAGCAGGAAAGCCCAATGCCTACGGCACGAAGCGGTATTCGGCGATCATGCAACCAAGGATAGGATGAGGGGTGTGAAAGTGGACGTCGGCCGACGATACCGGCTGTACCCCAGCCAGGGGCAGGCTGAGCGTCTGATCTCGTGGGGGCATACCTGCCGGTGGCTGTACAACACCGCTCTGGAGCAGCGTCAGTTCGCGTGGCAGCAGCGCAAGATCACCCTCGGGGTGACCGCGCAGTGCGCCTTCTTGACGGAGGCGCGTAAGGATTTCGACTGGGTGGCGGACCTGCCGGCGCAGTCCGGTCAGCAGGTGTTGCGTCAGTTGGATCAGGCGTACCGCAACTGGTGGGATCCGCGGCATCCCGCCGGGCCACCGACACGCAAGCGCAAGTCGGCGCGGTTGTCAGTCCCGTTCCCTGGTCAGGCGATTGCGGTGCGGCGGGTCAACCGGCGGTGGGGCGTGGTCAACCTGCCGAAGATCGGCGATGTCAAGTTCCGTTGGTCTCGTCCGTTGGGCGGCGTGGTCCGTAACGCGGTGGTGTCCTTCGACGGTGTTGCCTGGCACGTCGGGTTCGGCGTCCACGCCGGCGTCAAGACGCCCGAGGTGCACGCCCGGCCGGGGATGGTCGTGGGTGTCGACCGGGGCGTCAAGGTCGCCGTGGCGATGTCCGATGGGCGCATGTGGAACCGCACGTTCGTCAGCCCCGGTCAGGAGCGGGAGTTGGCCAGGCTGAAGTCGAAGGCCGGCCGGCAGGAGACAGCCCGCCGCAAACGAGGCGCGACAACCTCGAACCGGGCCCGTAAGATCCGTGCGGAGATCGCCCGAACCGAGGCGAAGGCCCGTAATCGGCGCCGCGACTTCGTGATGTGGGCGGCGAACCGGCTCTGCGGCCAGCACGCGACGATCAAGCTGGAACGTCTCGGCGTCAAGGCGATGACCGCTACCGCGAGGGGCACCATCGCTGAGCCTGGCATCAGCGTGGCCGCGAAGGCCGGGCTGAACCGGGCGGTCCTCGACAAGGGCTGGGGTCTGTTCGAGGCGGCCTTGGCTAATCGTGCACGGACCACCGGCACCCGGATCGTGAAGGTGCCAGCCGCGTTCACCTCTCAGCGTTGCAGCCGCTGCGGGAACACGGATCGGAACAACCGCGAAAGCCAAGCGATGTTCCGGTGCGGGTCCTGCGGATACCAGGCGAACGCTGACGTGAACGCGGCGATCAACGTCAGGGACGCCGCCGAGGCGCCGTCTCCACTCACCGGGCGGGCAGTCCGGGACAGGAGCCGCAAGGCGTCCTGTCGACCACCCACCCAGCGCCGGCAACGCACAGCGCTGGAAACGGGAATCTCCCGCCGCTAAGCAGGAGAGGATGTCAAGCGGCGAGCGACGCCACCGCGCTCGGCGCGATCGCAGCCCTGCGGGGAGGCGGGTTCCGGGTGCCGCACGACGTGGCGGTCGCCGGCTTCGACGACATCCCGTACGCCGCTGTCAGCAGCCCGACGCTGACCACCGCCACCCACCCGGTCGGCCGGATCGCCACGGCCGCGGCCACCGCCGTGCTGCGGGGGCGGCGGGTGCCGCCGGTCACCGCGACCCCCTCCGCCCTGGTCGCCCGGGAGAGCGCCTGACCGGAGCGGTTGGGCGACCGGGGGCCGGGTATGCGCCGGCCGACCCGACCGACGGCGAAGGGAAGCAGAGGTGACCGAGCCCGCGCCGCCGCACCGGCAACCCGAGGAGGGGCACCGGCACGGCCGGTTGAGCGCCGACCACGTCGCTGTCGCCGCGCCCGGTCCGACCGGGCTCACGTCCCTCCCCGACCCCGAGGGCGGGCCGCCGGCGCTGCAGTACGTCCCCGCCGACGGTACCGAGCCCTACCGGCTGGTGCTGCTGCTGCACGGTGCCGGCGGCACGGCCCGGCAGGGGTTGGACCTGCTGCTGCCGCTCGCTGACGCGGGGCGGCTGCTGCTGCTCGCGGCACCCGCCACCGCGAGTACCTGGGACCTGATCGCCGAGGGGTTCGGCCCGGACGTACGCCGGATCGACGCGCTGCTGGGCGCGGCGCTCGCGGAATACCCCGTGGCCGGGGTGACGCTCGGCGGCTTCTCCGACGGTGCTTCGTACGCCCTCTCCCTGGGCCTGACCAACGGCGACCTGGTCGACGCGGTGGTGGCCTTCTCCCCCGGCTTCGCCGCGCCGCTGGTCACCCACGGCCGGCCGCGCGTCTTCGTCTCGCACGGCGCCGACGACCGGGTGCTGCCGGTGGACGTGTGCAGCCGGCGGCTGGTCCCGCGCCTGCACGCCCTCGGGTACCCGGTCGAGTACGCCGAGTTCGCCGGTGGCCACGAGGTGCCGGCGGAGATCCGCCGGCGGGCGGTGGACTGGCTGGCCGGCTGAGCGGGTCAGTGCGCCGGCCCGGCGACCGCCGCGTCGACCCGGCTCAGCACCGACGCGTCGTCGTCCACGCCGACCCCGCGCAGCAGGTCGATGGCGGTGGCCCGGATCTGCCCGATGATCATCGCGAGCGGCAGGGTTTGGCCCGGGGTGAACAGCTGACCCGCCGACCGGACCGCGTCCAGCGCGGCGACGTCCGCGCGCTCGGCGTGGGTGTCGGCGACCCGGTCCTGCCCGTTGAGGTCGGCCGCGAGCGCGTCCCCGGCCGAGCGGACGGCCTCGGCCAGGGCCCGGACGGCGGCGCCCAGGTCGGGCGGCACCGGCGCCATTCCCCGGGTGAGGGTCACCGCGGCGCGCGCGAGCACCCGTACGTTGCGGACCGCATAGTCGATCTGGCGGATCGAGCCCTCCACCGAGCGCAGCCGCCCGAGGTGCTGGCGGCGGCGCAGGTTGAGCCGGAGTGCCTCGCCCGCGGCCTGCACCGCGTCGCGCAGCCGCTCCACCCCGGCGTCGGCGCGCCGGGCCCGCTCCAGCGCGGCCAGGGCCGCCGCGTCGTCGCCCCGGTCCAGCGCCGCGGCGATCTCGTCGAGCACCCCGGCCAACTCCTGGAAGGTGTGCCGGAACTCGGTGACCAGCGGGGCGAGCGGCCGCCGGGCGTCGACGAGCTGGCTCGCCACGACCGCTACCGCGCCGCCGATCAGCGCGTCGACGAACCGGAACGGGACCAACGTCTCGGTCGGCGGCGCGACGACCACCAAATAGAGGGCGGAGACGGCGGCCTGCACGACGGTGACCGAGCTGGCGCCGATCGCCACCGCGAGGGTCACGGTGAGCAGGATGACGGTGAAGACCGTCCAGGTGGTACGCGGGCCGAGCGCCTGCACCACCACGTCGGCGACGAGCACGCCGGCGGCCACGCCGAGGACCACCTCGACCGCCCGGCGGATCCGTTGGCCGCGGGCCTGGCCGAGCACGATCAGCGCTGCGGCCGGCGCGAAGAACGGCTGCGGGTGGCCGACCAGCCGGGCGGCGAGGATCCACGCGACGGTGGCCGCGAGGGTCGCCTCCGCCACCGGCAGCCAGCGCCGCCGCAGCCGCCCGGCGGCCTCGCGGACGACAGCTCCCGGTCGCCGCGTGGCAGACACGCCGAGCCGGAGCAGTCGCCTTCTGCCCCACAACGCCATCCTCGCCTCCCGTCGCCGCGTCGAACCCACCCATGGTGCGCCCCGCCAAGCCTGACCGCAGTGCCTGCGCCCACGGTGCGATCGCAGTCGATGTGTTGCACGGCGACGCAGGGCCATCTACCCTCTCGATGGGAGCGCTCCCGAGGCTGCCGCGCCGAACTGTCCGGGCGAGTTCGTGACGGCACCGCCATGATTCACCACCACCCACCAGATGGGACGATCCCGCATGACATCGATTCCGCGCTCGTCGCGGCGCCCTCTCCTCGCGGCGGGCGCCGTGGGCGCGCTCGCCCTGGCCGCGGCGGCCCTCCTGCCGTCCACGGACGCCATGGCCGCGACCGGATGTGCCGTCACCTACACCACCAACTCCTGGCCGGGCGGTTTCACCGCCAACATCACCATCCAGAACCTGGGCAACCCGGTGAACGGGTGGACCCTCGGCTTCACCTTCCCCAACTCCGGTCAGCGCGTCACCCAGGGCTGGTCGGCGACCTTCCAGCAGAACGGCAGCGCGGTCACCGCGCAGAGCCTCGACTACAACGGCGCGCTGGCCACCGGGGCGAGCGCCACCATCGGCTTCAACGGCTCCTGGACCACCGCCAACCCGGACCCGACCACGTTCACCCTCAACGGCACGACCTGCACGGGGAGCACCACTCCCCCGACCAGCCCGCCGCCGACCAGCCCGCCGCCGACCACGCCCCCGCCGCCGACCGGCACCACACCGGTGGCGATCAACGGCCAGCTGCGCGTCTGCGGGGTCAACCTCTGCAACCAGTACGGCCGGCCGATCCAGTTGCGCGGCATGAGCACCCACGGGTTGCAGTGGTTCGCCCAGTGCTACAACGACGCCTCCCTCGACGCCCTGGCCAACGACTGGCAGGCCGACCTGCTGCGGATCTCGATGTACGTGCAGGAGCAGGGCTACGAGACCAATCCGACCGGCTTCACCAACCAGGTCAACAACCTGGTGGACAAGGCGACGGCGCGGGGCATGTACGCGCTGATCGACTTCCACACCCTGACGCCCGGCGACCCGATGTACAACCTCGATCGGGCCAAGACCTTCTTCGCCGCGGTCTCGGCCCGTAACGCCGGCAAGAAGAACGTGATCTACGAGATCACCAACGAGCCGAACGGCGTCAGCTGGTCCACCATCAAGAACTACGCCGAGCAGGTCATCCCGGTCATCCGGGCCAACCATTCGGACGCCGTCGTCCTCGTCGGCACCCGCGGCTGGTCGTCTCTGGGCGTCTCCGAGGGCGGCAACTCCGACGAGATCGTCAACAACCCGGTCCGGGCCGGCAACATCATGTACACGTTCCATTTCTACGCCGCGTCGCACAAGGACAACTACCGGAACGAGGTGCAGCGGGCCGCGAGCCGTATCCCGCTGTTCGTCTCCGAGTTCGGCACGGTGACCTACACCGGCGACGGGGCGGTCGACAGCGCCAGCAGCACCGCCTGGCTCGACCTGCTCGACCGGCTGAAGATCAGCTACGCGAACTGGACGTACTCCGACGCCAACGAGGGCAGTGCCGCGTTCCGGCCGGGCACCTGCGCCGGCGGCCAGTACGCCGGCACCGCGAACCTGACCGCGTCGGGGAACTTCATGCGCAACCGCATCCGTACCCCGGACAACTTCCCCACCAGCTGATCGCCCGTCCGGCGGCGGCCCGGGTGCGGACCGCCGCCGGACGCGGACCTGGCGGGCCGGGGCGGTGGCCCCGTGGCCGGGGGCGGCGCGGCGAGCGCACCGCCCCTGGTCGGTCAGGGATAGCTGACCAGGTACACCGGCACGGTGTTCGTGCCCTGCGCCGTGGCACCGGTGTCGTTGATGACGTGCGTGATCGACCCACTGCCACCCAGCGAGACGGTGAGCAGGTCGTGGAAGCGGACGCCGGCGGCGGTCGGCGCCTCGAAGCCGTGGTACGCGGCGATGGTCGGATCGACGTTGAAGTAGCAGTAGCTGCCCATCCCCCATCCCTCGAACGAGGTGACCGTGTTGGCCACCTTGAACGCGGCGTAGCCGACCATCCCGCCGTTCATCCAGGCGCCGGCGTTGGGTGGGTCGTACGGCAGCTCGTTCTGGAAGAAGATGGTCCGGCCGTTGTTGCCGTTCCAGATCACCTCGTACTTCTGGTAGTGCTCGACGAACAGGCCGAGCGCGGTGACGTTGTTCCCGTTGACGATCAGGCCGGTGTCGGCGGTGTTGACGGTCCAGCCCACGCCGGTGCCGTGGTCGGCCCGCCAGGCCCAGATGTGGTCGATCAGCGCGTCGTTCTGGTTGACCACCAGGCTGGTGGTGGCCTTGCCCGCGCCGGCGCCGCCGATCCGGAAGAAGACGTCATGAATCGAGGTGGGGTTGGCGGCGTGGCTCGCGGTCGAGCCGGTGGGCCCGACCTGGAGCAGGACCGGCGAGTTGACCGGTCCGGCGTCGAAGAGCATCCCGGCCAGCCGGACCCCGTCGACGTCGGCCACCGACATGGCGGTGACGCCGTTCTGCGGGATCAGCGTCGGGAAGCCGATGCCGAGGACCACGGTGCCCGGCCGGTTGACGGTGATGGTCTGGGTGACCGGGTAGACCCCAGGAGTGAACAGCAGGTTCAACCCCTGCGCCAGGGCGGCGTTGATGGTGGCGGTGGAGTCGCTGGGCCGCGCCACGTAGAACTGGCTCAGCGGGACGGAGGTGCCGGGGGTGGCGCCGCCCAGCCAGGAGGCCCCGGAGGCGTTCGTCCGGGTGGACGGGACGAAGACCTGGTAGTTGCCGGACGCGTCGAGGTAGAGGTACGGCACGTCCCGGCTGACCGGGGTCTGGGCGAGGGTGGTGTAGGGCGGGTTGGGGAAGCTGGTGGCGGGAGCACCCGCGACGCCGGACTGGACCATGTTCCACACCGCGTTCTGGTAGCCCCCGACGTTGCTGTCCCGGGTGAACCACTGCTGCTGCGAGTACGGCTGCACGGTGCCGGTGACCCGGCTGTCGGCGATGTACCCGCCGCTGGCCCAGCCGTAGCCGTTGGGGGCCAGGTTCAGGTTGCCCTGGATGTCCATCCGGCGGAACGGGGCGGCCTGGGAGACGGCCCAGCGGGTGAACCCGGCAGACGGGAAAACCTCCATGTTGGACGCCGACCGCCAGAAGTTCTGGGTGGCGTTGCCGTTGAACCAGCCCGCGTCGACGGTGACGTCGCCGTGGATGCGGACGTCGTCCGGGTTCCGGCCGAGCCCCATGATCGAGGTGTAGAAGCCGATCTGCGCGTTGATCCCGCTGTAGTCCCCGGGCTTGAACATCAGCGCGTACCGCTGGGTGCCGAACTGGTTCGACTCCTGGGCGTGGAAGACGGTGTCGAGCTGGCTCTGGATCGTGGCGCTGGACATCGACGGGTCGAAGGTGATCACGTTGGGTCCGAGTGGCCCGCCGCCCGGAATGCCGCCTCCTCCAGTGGTGTTCACGGCGAACTCCCAGAGCGAGTAGCCGTAGCCGGTCGCCCGCACGGTGCCGTACACGCGCACGTAGCGGCCGCTGCCGGTCAGGGTGAGGGTCTCGGTGCCACCGGGGCCAGTGGTGGTGGAGTAGACGGTGGTCCAGCTCGTGCCGTCGGTCGAGGTCTGGATCTGGTACGCCCGCGCGTACGCGGGCTCCCAGGTCAGCACGACCCGGCAGAGCGTTTGGACGCTGCCCAGGTCGACCCGGAGCCACTGCGGGTCGCTGGCGGCGCTCGACCAGCGGGTGCCCAGGTTGCCGTCGAGCGCCGCGGTGGCGGGGAAGCCGGCACTCTGGGTGGAGGAGGCGGTCGCGGGCCGGCCCAGTGCGGCGTTGTTCGCGGTGTCGCAGCCGGTGCCCCCGCCGGTGCTGCCGTAGACCTGGAACTCCCACAACGAGTAGCCGTACCCGGTGGCCCGGGCGGTGCCGTACATCCGCACGTAGCGGCCGGTGCCGCTGACGGTGAGGTCGATGGTGCCGCCGGTCCCCGTCGTGGTGGACCAGATGGTGGTCCAGGTGGCGCCGTCGGTCGAGGTCTGGATCTGGTACGCCCGCGCGTACGCGGCCTCCCAGACCAGGGTGACCCGGGAGACAGTGGCGGTGGCGCCGAGGTCCACCTGGAGCCATTGTGGATCGCTGAAGGCGCTTGACCAGCGGGTGCCGGTGTTGCCGTCGGTGGCGTTCGCCGCCGCGGTTCCCGCGTTCTCCACCGACGACGCGGTGGTCGGTCGGCCCTGCGAGAGCAGCGGGTCGGCCGCGCGGGCCGCGGACGGCGGGGCGACCAGCGCGGTCGCGACGAGCAGCGACGCCAGCGCGGCAAGCAGCCGCCGGGCCGGGCGCGGGGGTGGGGGTGGGGGTGGGCTGAGGTGCGGCGGGACCGGTGACATGGGCCTCTCCAGGACGGGGTGGGGAGCCGGGATGCGAACGGGTGTCCGCCGTACTGCGGACACCCGCCCCGGTCGGGTGGAGATTCCCCGCCATAGTGGCATCTGTCAATGGATTCGCCGCACTCGCCCGCCTTTTTTCACCTCTTATGAAAAGACTAGAAACAACGACTGAGCTTCCATCCATCCTGAGAGGACAGTCAGATCCGGAGCCGGCGCGCCGGCCGGCCCCGTCCGGTCAGCCCTGGCGGGCCTTCTGCCGAGGATTCGCCTTGTTGATCACGAAAACCCTGCCCCGGCGGCGTACCACGATCGAGTTGATCTTCTGCTTCAGCCCGCGTAGCGAGCTTCGGACCTTCATCCCGGGTCACCCCCGTTCCTGCTGGATCTCGGCTGTCGGCTCCGCGTACCCGGCCACGGCGGGCTCATGCGGCATGTGCCCGCAGCCGGCCCGCCGAGAGGCAGGAGCGCCACCAAGGCGGACAGTGCGTGCATTCCGCGCACACTGGCTACTCCTGGCCTGCGCCTACTGCTGAGCGTCGCCGACCAGCAGCGCCGTTCTACGGCGTGCCGCTGCTGCGCAGCGAGGAAACGGGCTACCGGCGAGCCGTGGCGGCTCCCTCGGTGTGTGTTGCTGTACGTGTCGGGTATGACGGGAGTACCGTGTTCCGTATGACAAAGCGGCGAGTGACGGTCTCCGTCCCCGAGGACGTAGCCGAGACCCTGGAGCAGCAGCCCAAGGGCCAGGCGAGCGCCTACGTGACCGAGGCGGTGCGCGGCCACAGAGCGTGGGAGCAGTTCCGCGCCGAGCAGGCCCGCCGGGGCGTCCCGCTCACTGAGCAGGGCATGACTGAGGCCCGGGCCCGCCGGTACGACCTGCGGTCCCAGTGGCCGGCCGAGCGCTACGAGGCCCTGCGCGAGCGGGTCCGCCGGCACGTCGAGGACGGGCAGGCCGACCAGCAGGCACCGGCCGCGTGACCCGGAAGGACGAGGAGCACCGGTCGATCACCCTGGTGCTGGACCGCTCAGCAGCGCTGGCATACCTGGCCGGGTCGATCCACGTCACTGAGCCTGTGGGCGAGGTCATCAACGACCGCCAGCGGTTCGGGATCACCGCCGTCACCGCGGCCGAGGTGCTGGAGCTGGTGACCGGCCCGAAGGATCGGGGCGACCTGCACGTGCTGCTCGGCATGGAGGCCTGCACGGTGCTGCCCACCTGGGGCGAGGACTGGCAGGAGCTGGGCTACTGGCGCGGTGTCACCGGCCGCGCTGACCTGGCCACCACAGTGATGGCGGCGCTGGAGCATCGGGCGTCGATCCTGACCGGCGAGGGCCACCGTTACGGCGATGGCCTGCCGGTGATCCACATGCCCGGGTGATCGGGGCGCTGACAGGGCGCGGCTGGCGCTGACCGACAGCCCGGACAACATCAAGGCCGGCGGCGAGTCGACCGCTGGTCCGGGAGCTGCACGTCCCGGCCGCGCTGGTGGGCGTGCTGCTCGCGGTCGAGGGGGCCGGATCACTGGTCGGTGCGACCCTGACCCCGTGGATCACCAGACGCTGGGGCACCGTCCGATCTCTGGTGACGGGCAACGTGGCCTTCGCCGGGGGCGCGGTGGTGCTCAGCGTGACCACCCGTACCTACCGGCAGACCGCCAGCCCGCCCGACCTGCTGTCGCGGGTGATGGCCACGGTCCGCTTTGTCTCCTGGGGCGGGATCCCGGTCGGCGGGCTGATCGCCGGGGCGCTCGCCGGACTGGCCGGGGCGCGTGCCACCCTCTTCGTCTTCGCGGCGGCAACGGTGCTGGCACCGCTGGCGCTGATCCTCTCCCCCGTGCGCGGGCTGCGCGACCTCGCCGACCTGCGGGTCGACGATCCGCCCGAACGGGAGATGGCCGCAGCGGCCGGTTGAGCCGGCTACCTGCCCCGGGGACCCGCCGGGTCCGCTCCCCAGTCCCACATCGCCTGGAGTACCGGGAGCAGTGCCCGCCCACGGTCGGTGAGGGTGTAGGTGACGCGAGGCGGCCAGGACGGGGTACGGCGACGGACGACGACCCCTGCCTCCGCCAGCTGGGCCAGCCGATCGGCCAACACTTTGTCGGACAGAGCGGGTAGCGCCTGCGCGAGCGCGGTGAAGCTTCGGGGACCGCGGGCGATCTCGCCGATCACCAACGCGGTCCACCGACCGCGCAGCGCAGCGAGGGTGACCTCCACCGGGCACGACGGGTCGGGGCGGACATCCGGACCGGAGCACAGGTCCAGCAGTCCCGCCCCGGTGTGGCCAACCGTTTGGTGAGTCACGAGAGCGCCTCCTAGCGTTCGGCGCGACCGCATCCGACGCGCCAACTCAGGGGGAAACGTGCGAATCCATCATCTCAACTGCGGGTCCATGCGGGAGATCGCCCCGGCCACCGACCCGAACGGGGCGCTCCGACCGCTGCCCGCGGTCTGCCACTGCCTACTCATCGAGACCGCCTCCCACGGGCTGGTGCTGGTGGAGACCGGCTTCGGCATGCTCGACATCCGGGATCCCGAGGCGAGGTTGGGGCAGGACTTCCTCGCCTGGGCCCAGCCCGTCCTCGATCCGGAGGAGGCGGCCGTACGCCAGATCGAGCGGCTCGGCCACTCGCCGGCCGACGTCCGCCACATCGTGGTGACCCACCTGCACCGGGACCACACCGGTGGTCTGGCCGACTTCCCGCACGCACGGGTGCACCTGCACAAAACCGAGCATCGGGCGGCGACGGTCACCGGCAGCGACCGGTACCCCCAGGCGCACTGGGCCCACGATCCGCGCTGGATCACGTACTCCGGGGCCGACGGCGAGGGCTGGTTCGGCTTCGACAACGTCCAGCAACTCGCCGGCCTGCCGCCGGAGATCCTGCTGGTGCCGCTCGCCGGCCACACCGAAGGGCACCTCGCCGTGGCCGTCCGGCGCCCCACCGGGCCCGGACCGGCGTGGCTCGTGCACGCCGGCGACGCGTACTACTACCGGGGCGAGATCGCGCCGGGCCTGCCCCCGAACCCACCGATGTTCGACGCGCTGCAGGCGTCCGTCGAAACCGACCGCCCACTGCGGCTGGACAACCTGGCCCGGCTGCGGGCTCTGCTGGCGGAGCAGCCCGACCAGGTGGAGGTCGTCTCCGCCCACGACCCGTGGGAGTTCCAGCGGGTGTCCGCCGTGGACGGCGTCGGATCGGCCGCCTGAGGAGACGGGAGCGGGGAGCGCGGGCGCTACCGGGCCGGGGGCGGACCCGGGGCGGCCGGCCGGACGCCGGCAAGCGCCCGGGCGGTGGCGTTGCGGGCCGCCAGGCCGAGCCGGGTACGGGGCACGAGCAGCTCGGCCACGTACCGGGCGGCCCGCCGCTTCGGCTCGGTGCGGAGGCGGTGCACCGCCTCATAGCGGCGGAACGCCGCGCCGTGCTCGCCGTCCGCCAGGGCCTCGGCGAGGGTGTGCGCGCCGGCGATGGCAAGGCTGGAGCCCTCGCCGAAGAGCGAGACGCAGGAGGCGGCGTCACCCACGAGCACGATCCGCCCCCGTGACCAGCAGGGCAGGTGCACCCGGCTCACGCTGTCGAAGTACAGGTCGTCGGCGGCGCGCGCCCGGTCGAGCAGCTCCGGCACCCGCCAACCCCGGTCGCCCTGGCATGCCTCGACGACGAGCCGCTTGTGCCGCGCGAGGTCGCGGTGGTCGAAGCCGTCGACCATCCGGCCCCAGAAGATGAACGCGGCCATGGCGTTGCCCCGGGCCGGGTGCACCGAGGTGAGCCGCCCCGGCGTGTTGTACAGCAGCACGTCGTGCGGGTCGTCGGCGGGCCGGCCCAGCGGTAGGCCGGCCACCCACACGCCGAGATGGCGAACGTGCCGCGCGTCCGGCCCGAAGGTGAGGCGGCGCACCATCGAGTGCAGGCCGTCGGCCCCGACGACCAGGTCGAAGCGACGGGGCTCGCCCCGGGCGAAGGTGACATCGACGCCGCCCGCGTCCTCGGTCAACCCGGTGATCGTGTCGTCGTACCGGAACTCGACCTCGTCGGCGGCGGCCCGGTGCAGGATCGCGGCCAGGTCGGCGCGGGGGGTCTCCAGCTCGGTGCGGCCGGCGGGGCCGCCCATCGGGAGCCGGGCGATGGGCGCGCCGGCGGCGTCCACCAGCCGAGCGCCGGTCACCGAGGTGGCGGCCGCGCGCAGGGGCTCCAGCAGGCCCATCGCCTCGACCACGGGGAGGGCGGGACCGCGCACGTCGACCGGGGCGCCGCTGGACCGCTGACCGGCGGCGAGCTCCACGACGGTGGGCCGGAATCCGTGCCGGGCAAGCCACCAGGCGAGCGTGTTGCCCGCGATGCCGCCGCCGGAGATGAGCACTGCCCGCATAGGAACGACGTTACTGGCATCCAGTGCCATTTTGCAATGGCTGCCATCCGACTATCAGTGCCGTATCATCGCCGGCATGTCGTCGCTACGTGACCGAAAGCGGGCCCGGACCCGGCAGGCGCTCATCGCCGCCGCCGTCGACCTCTTCGAACGGCACGGCTACGACCGCACCAGCGTCGCCGACATCGCCGCGGCCGCCGAGGTCGGCACCCGGACCTTCTTCCGATACTTCCCGAGCAAGGAGGCGCTGCTCTTCCCCGAGAGCGACGACCGGATCCGGGCCGCCGTCGAGGCGATCACCGGCCGCGGGCCGAACGAGGGGCCGGCCGAGGTGCTGCTGCGGGCGCTGCGCACCGTGACCACCGACAGCGAGGAGCTGGGCAGCCGACTCGCCGCGCTGCGGCTACGGCTGATCCGCGACGTGCCGGTCGTGCGCGGGCGCGCCCTGCAGCTCCAGCTCGACGCCCAGCGGGAGATCGCCCGGCACCTCGCCGCCGCTTACCCGGAGCAGCTCGACCCGGTGACGGCGGCGGCGCTGGTCGGGGCGTTCGTCGGCGCGGTGGCCGGCGCGCTCCAGGTGCTCCTCGACGACCCGGACCAGGCCGCCGACCCGGCGACCGTCCAGGCCGCCCTGCGCCGGGCCACCGAGATCGCCCTCACCGGCTGGACCGCCGCCGCCCCGGCCGGCTGACGCTCGACGATCAGGCCGGCAGCACCGCCGCCGCGACCTGGCGTACCCGCTCCGGGTGGGTGAGGACGTCGACGTTGTCGAGGTACTGGTCGACGGCCCCGACCGGCGGGCAGGCCCGCAGCGCCGGGTCCTCGACCGCGGCACGAAGCGCGGCGACGAACCGGTTCGCGTCCAGGACCAGGAAGGGCCGGTCGTGGAACGGCCGGACGGTCGGGTCGACCGGAGCGGCCAGCCCGGTGTCGTTGGTCCAGGTCGCGACGGTCTCCAGCGCCCGGGCCAACCCGGCCTGCCGTTCCGGCCAGGCGCCGGGCCCCAGGGCGGCGGAGAGGGCGTCCCGCACCGGGTCCGCCGCCGGCAGCGCGGCGAAGACCGTGCCGAGCCATTTCGCGTACGGGGGCCAGCGCCGGTGCAGCAGCAGCCCGAGGCGCATCAGGTCCCGGGCCAGCCCGGCCGCCACCACCCGGCTGCCCAGTTCGTCACCGACCTCGGCACAGCGGCCGGCCAGGTGTTCGGCCTGACCGATCCGTTGCCAGCCGGCCGCCAGCACGTACCGCCAGACGTCGTCGGGATACCAGGCCAGCCTTGCACGGGCGGCGGTCAGCGTCCCGTCGAGCCCGTCGTGGAAGACCGCCCCGCCGGTCAGCTCGGCGAGCCGCTGGGTGGGTACGGACAGCCAGTCCGCCGCCGCCATCCCGGCACGCGGGTCGCAGCCGAGCCGCCCGCGCAGCCATCCGCCCAGCTCGTCGACGCTCACCCCGTGCCGGTCGCCGTCGGCGCACACCACGCCTAGCCGGACGTCCGGGCCACCGGCGAACCGGGTCGGCCAGCCGAGAAACTCCCCCGGCAGCTCCGCGTTCAGGACCGCCCGTGCCGGTGCGACGTCGGCGGCATCGGCGACGAAGAGTTGTGCGCGCGGCCCCCAGTCGTGGTCGGTGGAGCGCGGGGTGTCCAGCCCCAGCAGCTCCGAGCCGCCGTCGAGCAGCCCGGCGGCGTAGCGGAGGCCGGGCAGGCGGCGGGCCAGCAGCGGTGCGAGGACCTCGTCGTGGAAGCGGCGGCAGAGCGTCAGGCCGGGTACGAAAGCCATGCCGTCAGTCTGCCGGCCGCGCACCGGGCCACCCGGCGGTTATCGGCCCACCGCCCTCGGTCCCCCACCTCGTCACACCGCTGTGCCAGGCTGTCGGCGTGGCACAGCGACCCCCGATCCTGCTGATCGACTCCCCCAGCCTCTACTTCCGCGCCTACTTCGGCATTCCCGAGTCGGTGGCGAAGACGGACGACGGCCAGCCGGTCAACGCCGTCCGCGGTTTCCTCGACATGCTCGCCCAGCTCATCCGCACCCGCCGGCCCGATCGGATGGTCTGCGCGCTCGACCACGACTGGCGGCCGGCGTGGCGGGTGGAGCTGCTGCCGTCGTACAAGGCGCACCGGGTCGCGCCGGAGGGCGGCGAGGTGGTGCCGGACACGCTGTCCCCCCAGGTGCCGATGATCCTGGAGGTGCTCGACGCGTTCGGCATCACCGCGGTCGGCGCCGCCGGCTACGAGGCCGACGACGTGCTCGGCACCCTCTCGGTGACCCAACCCGGCCCGGCGGAGGTGGTCTCCGGCGACCGTGACCTGTTCCAGCTCGTCGACGACGCCCGCCAGGTGCGGCTGCTCTACGTCGGGCGTGGCGTGGCCAAGCTGGAGGACTGCGACGACACCGCCGTCCGCGCCCGTTACGGCGTCCCCGCCGACCGGTACGCCGACTTCGCCGCCCTGCGCGGCGACCCGAGCGACGGGCTGCCCGGTGTGCCCGGCGTGGGCGAGAAGACCGCCGCCCGGCTGATCGACCGGTACGACGGGCTGCCCGGCATCCTCGCCGCGCTCGACGACAAAGCCTCCGGCTTCGCCCCGGGGCTGCGTACCAAGCTGGAGGCGGCCCGGGACTATCTGGCGGTCGCGCCGAAGGTGGTCCGGGTGGCCACCGACATACCGCTGCCAGAGCTGGCCACGGCGCTGCCGACGGCGCCGGCGGACCCGGACCGGCTGCTGGAGCTGGCGCAGCGATGGAACCTGGCCGGTTCGTGCCGGCGCCTGGTCGACGCCCTCGCCGCCACGTCCTGAGCCGAGGGCGACACCCAGGCGGCGCCGCGACGGGGCATGGAGGTTCAGGCGGTGCCGTGGTAGGCCAGCACGCCCCGGTTGACCGCGGCGATCGCCTGCCGGGCGGTGGCCCGCAGCTCGGTGGACGCACCGCCGGAGTCGGCGAGCTGGCCGAGCAGGTCGACCACCTGCCGTGCCCAGCGGACGAAGTCGCCCGCCGGCATCTCGCCGTCGATCTGGTGGCCGCTGGCGAGCACCTTGGCGAGCGCCTCGCCCCGCGCCCAGCGGTAGATCGGCCAGGCGAATCCGAGGTCCGGTTCCCGGGTGACGGCGAGCCCCCGGTTGGCCTCGTCCGTTTCGATGTCGGTCCACAGCTTCAGCGTCTCGTCGACCGCGTCGGCGATCGGACCGCGTGGCAGGGAGGCCCGTTCGTCGACGTCCCGGCGGGCCTCGAAGACCACCACGGACACGGCGGCGGCCAGTTCGGCCGGCGACAGCCCGTCCCAGACCTTGCGGCGCAGGCACTCGGCGACCAGCAGGTCCGCCTCGGTCCAGATCCGGCCGAGCATCCGCCCGGCGTCGGTGACCTCGCCCTCCGGGGAGAGGTAACCCCGCGCGGTCAGCAGTGCCACGATGCGGTCGAAGGTACGGGCCAGGGAGCCCGTCCGGCCGGCGACCCGCTGGCGCAGCTCCTCGGTGTCGCGTTCCAGACGGCGGCGCCGCTCCGCCCAGCGGGCGTGCTCCTCCCGCTCCGGGCAGGCGTGGCACGGGTGCCGGCGCAGCTCAGTGCGGAGCTGGCTGAGCCGGTGGTCCTCGCCGGTGGCCTGCCGGGACCGTCCGCCGCGCCGGCCGCCGTGCCGGTCCAGCCCGGTGCCGCTGACTGCGGCGGCGAGGTCCCGCCGGGCGGCCGGGGACCGGTGGTTGAAGTGCTTGGGCACCCGAATCCGGGCGAGCACCTCGGCCGGGGTGGTGAAGTCGCCGGGGCTGACCCGGCCGGCCCACCGGTCCTGGGTGAGCACCAGCGGGCGCGGCTCACCGAAGCCGCCGGCCGCCGGGTCGAGCACCACGGCGAGGCCGGCCCGCCGCCCGGCGGGCACCCGGATCACGTCACCGACCCGCAGCCGCTCCAGCGAGGCGACGGCGGCGGCCTTGCGCTGGGTCTGCCCCTGCCGGGCGATGGCGCGTTCCCGGTCGGCGATGGCCACCCGCAGGGCGAAGTACTCGTCGAAGTCGCCGTGGTGGCAGGCCGCCTCCGCGCCGTACGCCTCGACGGTCTCGGTGTTGCGCTGCACCTGCCGGGCCAGGCCGACCACCGACCGGTCCGCCTGGAACTGCGCGAACGAGGACTCCAGCAGAGCCCGGGCGGGCTCGGCGCCGACCGTGCCGACCAGGTTGACCGCCATGTTGTACGACGGCCGGAAGCTGGACCGCAGCGGATAGGTGCGGGTGGACGCGAGGCCGGCGACGTGCCGCGGGTCGGTCTCCGGCGACCAGACCACCACCGCGTGCCCCTCCACGTCGATGCCCCGGCGCCCCGCGCGGCCGGTGAGCTGCGTGTATTCCCCGGGGGTGAGGTCGACGTGCGCCTCACCGTTGAACTTGACGAGGCGTTCGAGCACGACGCAGCGGGCCGGCATGTTGATGCCCAGCGCCAGCGTCTCGGTGGCGAAGACCGCCCTCACCAGGCCGCGTACGAACAGCTCCTCGACGACCTCCTTGAACGCGGGCAGCATGCCGGCATGGTGAGCGGCGAGGCCGCGCTCCAGGCCGTCGAGCCACTCCCAGTAGCCGAGCACCGACAGGTCCTCACCGGGGATGGCGGTGATTCGGGACTCCACCACCCGGCGGATCTCGGCGCGCTCCTCCGGGGAGGTCAGCCGCAGCCCGGCGGCGAGGCACTGCTGCACGGCCGCGTCACAGCCGGCCCGGCTGAAAATGAACAGGATCGCCGGGAGCAGCCCCTCCCGGTCGAGCCGGTCGACGATGTCGGGGCGCATCGGGCCGCGCCAGCGCGGGCCACGCCGCCCGAAACCGGGGCCGGCGCTGCGCCCCTCCCCCAGCTCGAGCCGGCGCATCGTGTCCCGGGTGTAGCGCAGCAGCTCCGGATGCACGTCGTGCTTGCGGGCGGCGTCGGCGTCGTGGAACAGGTCGAACATCCGCCGGCCGACCAGCATGTGCTGCCACAGCGGCACCGGCCGATGCTCGCTGACCACCACGGCGGTCTCGCCCCGCACGGTGACCAGCCAGTCGGCGAACTCCTCCGCGTTGGAGACGGTGGCCGACAGGGAGACCAGGGTGACCGAGGCGGGCAGGTGGATGATCACCTCTTCCCAGACCCCACCGCGGAACCGGTCGGCCAGGTAGTGCACCTCGTCCATCACCACGTACGCCAGGCCCTCCAGGGTGGCCGAGCCGGCGTAGAGCATGTTGCGCAGCACCTCGGTGGTCATCACCACCACGGGCGCGTCGCCGTTGATCGCGTTGTCGCCGGTGAGCAGGCCGACCTGCTCGGCGCCGTAGCGGTCCACCAGGTCGTGGTACTTCTGGTTCGACAGCGCCTTGATCGGTGTGGTGTAGAAGCATTTGCGCCGGATGTCCGGTCCCTCGCCGCCGCCGGCGGCCTCCGGCTTCCCCGGCCGGCCGCGCAGGGCGAGGTGTACGGCGAACTCGCCGACCACGGTCTTGCCGGCCCCGGTCGGGGCACAGACCAGCACGCCGCTGCCCCGTTCCAGGGCCTCGCACGCCTCGCGCTGGAAGTCGTCGAGGTCGAACCCCAGATCTCGGGCGAATTCGTCCAGGGCCGGGAAGGCGGAGGCCTGCGCGGCCCGGCGGCGCGCCGCGGCGTACCGCTCGGCGGGGCTCGACATGTATCCAAGATTAATCGGTCCGTCCGACGGCCACCCGGCCAAGGCCATCCGTCAAGCCGGTCGGAGCGGGTCGGTAGGGTGCACGACGTGCCGGATCATGCCGAACCGTCCCACGCCTCGAGCGGCGCCGCCCACCCGAGCCCGTCCCGCCGGCCCGTGGAGGCGGTGCTCTTCGATTTCCACGGCACCCTCGCCCAGGTGGAGGAGCCCCGGGAGTGGGTGCTGGCCGCCGCGACGGCGTGCGGGGTGGAACTGGACCGGGTCCGAGCCACCTCGCTGGCCGACCGGCTGCTCACCGCGGGCCGGGCAGGCGGGCCGCTGCCGGCCCGGGTGCCGCCCCGGCTGGCCGAGCTGTGGGCCGACCGTGATCTCTACCCGCACGCCCACCGGGGCGCGTACACGGGGCTGGCGGAGACCGTCGACACGGGCATCGACGGGTTCGCCGACGCGCTCTACGAACGGGTGCTCGTCCCCGAGGGCTGGATGCCCTACCCGGACACCGAAGCGGTGCTCAAGACACTGCGCCGGGCCGGGGTGAAGGTGGCGGTGGTCAGCAACATCGGCTTCGACATCCGGCCGCTCCTCGCCGCCTGGGGGCTCGACGGGCTGATCGACGCCTACGCCCTGTCGTACGAGGTGGGGCGCTGCAAGCCGGACCCGGGGATCTTCTGGCGGGCGTGCGGGATGCTCGGCGTCGACCCGGAGCGAGCGCTGATGGTGGGCGACACGCCCGCCGACGCGGGGGCCGTGCAGGCCGGCTGCGCGGCGCTGGTGCTGCCCTGCACCGACGCCGGCCGCTCCAACGGGCTCGGTGCGGTGCTCGACCTCGCCCTGCGGGCCTGAGCGCCTCCTGTGGCCGCCCGTGCCGGCCGCCGCGCCGCCCGCCGAGGTCGGCACCGGCGACCTGGTCAGCGCAGCAGCCGCACCGCTGCCGGCACCGCGGTGATCCGTACCGGCAGGTCGGCCGAGCGTTCCCCGTCGGCGTACGTGGTGATGCCGGCGGCGTCCAGCTCCACCGTCCGAGCCCGGTGGACGTGGACCAGCGGGTGCGCGACGTGGGTGCCCTGATAGATGCGGGGCTTGACCCGGATCAGGGTGCGCCGGTCGAAGCGCCCGCCCACCACCACGTCCAGCAGCCCGTCAGTGGGGTCGGCGTCGGGGCAGATCCGCATACCTCCGCCGTAGCTGGCGCAGTTGCCAACCGCGACGAGTACGGCGTCCACCTCGTGTTCCTCGCCGTCGAGGCGCAGCCAGTAGCGGCGCGGCCGCAGCCGGGCAAGCTCGACCAGGATGGCCAGGTCGTAGCGGCGCGGGCCACGGGGCCAGCGCATCCGGTTGGCCCGCTCGTTGACGATCGCGTCGAAACCGGCCGCCAGCACCGCCCCGTACCAGCGGTCGCCGCCGTCGGCGGTGGTCAGCCGGGCCAGATCGACGGGGTGGGTCCGGCCCTCCCGCAGCGCGTCGACGATCACCTCGACGGCCGCGACGGGGTCGGCGGGGAAACCGGTGTCGGCCGCGAAGTCGTTGCCCGTACCGGCGGGGACCGGGCCGAACGGCACCGCCGTACCGGCGACGGCCTGCAACGCCCGATGGATGGTGCCGTCCCCGCCCACCGCGACCAGGGCACCAGAACCGTCGGCGACCGCGGCGTGGCAGGCCGCCTCGGCCTCCTCCGGGGTACGCGCCTCCAGCAGCCGGACCGGTCGGCCGGCCCGCGCCAGGCGGTCCAGCAGCCGGGGCAGCAGGCCACGGTGCCGTCCCCGGCCCGCAGTTGGGTTGGCGAGCACGGCGACGGGGCCGGCCGGAACAGGATCGTGCGCGGTCACGGCGAGCACCGTACGGCACGGCTGACGCCACCCACCAGGGAGACGCCGAGGCTACGAGCGGACCGGCGCCGACGCGGCGGCGAGCGGTGACGGGTCAAGAGCCAGGAAGGCGAGGTGCCGGATACCCGGTTGCCGGCGCCCGCTCGGCGGGGCAGGGTGACGGGACGATGTCAGCCGCCGACCCGGGGAGCCGTGAGATGGACCTGCGACGCACCCTGACGGACGCTGCCGGCCTGGACGCCCGGACGGTGGTGCTGGTCGAGGGCGACAGCGACCGCCGCGCCATCGAGGCGGTGGCGCGGCGGCACGGCCGCCCGCTGAACGGGGTGGCGGTGGTGCCGATGGGCGGCGTGACGAACGTCCGGCACTTCGTCGAGCTGTTCCGCGACCGCCGGCTGGCCGGCCTCTACGACGCCGCCGAGGAGGGGTACGTCCGGCGCGCCCTGACCGACGGCGGGTTCGACGCGGCCCGGTCCCCGGCGGGGCTGGCGGAGCTGGGCTTCCACGCCTGCCGGGCCGACCTGGAGGACGAGCTGATCCGGGCGCTCGGAACCGGCGCAGTCGAACAGCTCGTCGAGGCCGTAGGGGACCTGCGCTCCTTCCGGCTCTTCCAGGGGCAGCCCACCCAGCGGGAGCGTCCGGTCGCCCGCCAGCTCCACCGCTTCATCGGCACCCGCTCCGGACGCAAGAGCCACTACGCGGCCCTGCTCGCCGACGCCCTCGACCCCGCCCGGACACCGCCGCCGCTGGAGCGCCTGCTGGCGCTGCTCTGACTGCCCGGTCCCGATACGCGGAACGCCGCCCCCTGCTGGGGACGGCGTTCCGCGTGCTGCTCCGAGCGACCCGGATCAGGTCATGTCGTCGTAGCGGCGTTCGATCGGTGCCGGCGCCTCGATCGGCTCGGGCGCCTCGACGCGCCCGCCGGCCTCCACCGGCTCGGAGGACAGGTCCAGCGGCGACACCTCGTCGTCGGCGACGCCCGCGTACAGCTCCCGGCCCCGCCCGCGCCGCTTGTCGTTGATGAAGGCCACCCCGACCGCGACGAAGTAGAGCAGACAGAGCGCGCTGGCCAGCAGCGTCATGCCGAACGGGCCCGGGTCCGGCGTGGCGAGCGCGGCGAACGCGAACGCCACGAAGATCACCACACGCCACCAGCTCAGCAGACGACGGCCGGTCGCGATCCCGGTGAAGTTGAGCATGAGCAGGATCAGCGGGAACTCGAACGCCACCCCGAACAGCAGGATCATGTTCGTGACGAACGAGATGTACCGCGTCACCTCCAGCTGGCTGGACAGCCCGCTCACCCCGGCGTCCATCAGGAACCCGAGGCCCTTGTCCACCACGAAGTAGGCCAGCACCGCCCCGGCCGCGAACAGCGGCGCGGCGATCGACACGAAGACGTAGGCCCACTTGCGCTCGCTCCGGTGCAGACCCGGGGCGATGAAGGCCCAGAGCTGGTAGAGCCAGACCGGCGCCCCGACGATGAGACCGATCCACAGCGCCAGTTTCAGCTTCAGAATGAAACCGTCCGCCGGCGACAGCTGGAGGAACTTCTGGCACTCGCCGTTGACAATCGCCGCGGGGATTCGGCAGTACGGCTTCTGGAGGAGGTCAAATGCCGGCTGAGCGAGCCAGAATCCGGCGATCAGGCCGCCGACGATCGCCAACGACGCGCGGAACAGCCGGTTCCGCAGCTCACGGATGTGCTCCATGAGCGTCATTGAGCCGTCGGAGGCCCGCTCGAAGTCGCTCGGGCCGCGCTTCTTCAAGGCGAAGGCCACGGTGGTGGGCCCTCCGGTCAGTTGTCGCGGACGCGCTGCACCGGGTCAACCGGCGGGGCGTACTGCTGCTGCGGTGGCTGCTGCGGCGCGTACTGCTGCTGGGCCGTGTTCGGCGGCAGCGGCTGGTAACCCGCCTGCGCGTCGGCCTTCTCGGCCAGGTCACGGTCGTCGTCATCGTGCAGGCTCTTGGTCTCGGCCTTGATGATCCGCAGCGAGCGGCCCAGCGAACGGGCCGCGTCGGGGAGCCGCTTCGCGCCGAAGAGCAGGATCAGCACGACCACGAGTACTGCGATGTGCCACGGCTTGAGGGCACCCATGGGAAGCTCCAGTCGCTCAAGTGTCGGTCAGGGGTGGTCCGAACCCATCGTACGTGCGTCGCAGTGGGTTGCCACCCCTCCGGGCCTGCTAGTGCGGGCCTGGCCGGTGAAGTCTCGACCAACCCGGAGCATCCCGTCAACCATCCACGACAGCGCGATCATGCCCGAAACCGTCGACGAACGCGCGGCTACCGCGTGCTCGACCGACCGGCGTCGATCACTTCGCCCGCCTGGCCTTGATCAACGCCAACCGTTCCTGCGTGACGGCCGCCCGCTCCTGCAGCGCGCCGGCGCGCTGCTGCAGTGCCTCCGCGGCGGGTCGCAGCGCCTCCGCCTCGACCTGCCGACGCTGCAGGGCCACCGCCGCCCGGCGCAGCCGGGGCAACCGAACCAGCACCAACCGGACCGCGAGGGCCAGCACGACCAGTGCGAACAGCACGACCCCGAGAACGATCCACGTGACCACGGCGGTCAGCCTACTGGGTGGGACCGGCCACCGCCGGGTCGGCGCGCTCCACCGGCGTCGCGTACGCGTCGAGCGCGGCGACCGCCTGGGCGCGGACCTGCTCGGCCAGCTCGGCCGGGGCGACCACGGCAACGTCCGGGCCAAGCCCGAGCACGAACCGTCGCGCCCACCCGAGGTCGGTCACCCGCAGCGACACCAGCCACTGCTCACCGTCGGCCTCCACCCGCTCGCACGGGTAGTACTCGGTGATCCACCGCTCGCCCCGGCCGATCCGCAGGGTGATCAGCGGCAGATCCGGCGACGGGCGGAACACCCCGTCGCTGAGGTCGTGCGGGCGGGCCTGCGGCGGCACCACCGCCCGCTCCGCCAGCTCGGTGACCGCGTCGACCCGGTCGGCCCGGAACAGACGGACCGCCTCGGCGCGGCGGCACCACGCCTCCACGTACGCCCGGCCGCCGACCATCAGCATCCGCAGCGGGTCGATGGTCCGCTCGGTGGTTTCGTCCCGGGCAGCGGTGTAGTAGGTGATCCGCAGCGCCCGGCCCCGCTCCACGGCGGCCCGCAGCTCGCGTACCCGGGCGGTGTCGCCGGGCAGCCGGACCTCCACCGGGGCGCCGGCCAGGTCCCCGGCCGCGCTCTCGATCTTGGCGAGGGCGCGTTCCACGGCCTCCCGGTTGGCCACCCCCGGCGTCTCGGCGAGCATCCGCAGCGCCACCAACAGGGCGAGCGCCTCGTCCGGGGTGAGCCGCAACGGCCGGTCGATCCCGGCGTCGTAGGTGATGGTGACCCGGTCACCGTCGAACGCCATGTCGATCAGGTCACCCGGGCCGTAGCCGGGCAGCCCGCACACCCAGAGCAGCTCCAGGTCCTCGCGGAGCTGCCGCTCGGTCACCCCCAGGTCCCGCGCCGCCTCGGCGATCTCGATGCCGGGGCGAGCCAGCAGGTAGGGCACCAGGTTGAGCAGCCGGGCGAGCCGGTCCGCCGAGGCACGGCCACCGCGGGCCGCCGGCCGGGTCACCGGGCACCCCCGGCCACCGCCAGCTCGTCGTGCCGGGCGGCGATCTCCTTCAACCGCTGGATGACCGCCTCCCGCACCTCCGGCGGCTCCAGCACCCGCACATCCGGGCCGTACCCGACGATCTGGCCGGCCAGGAAGTCCGCGTCGGCGTACGGCAGGACCAGGCGGTCGCCGTCCGGCCCGGAGCTGCTCTCCGCCGCCCAGCGGCGCAGCCCGGCGGCCCGCCCCGCAGCCACCAGCACCGTCGCCCGGCCGGTCCGTTCCACCGGCCCGGACCAGCGGGCCACGTGACTGATCAGATCCACCCCGGCGGGCGGCTCGTACGCCCCGGGGCCACCGGTCACCCGGACCGCGCCCACCACGCGGGAGAGCCGGAAGCAGCGGGTCGCCGCGCGGTCCAGGTCGTGGCCGACCACGTACCACCGGCCGCGCCAGCAGACCACGCCCCACGGCTGCAGACGCCGGCGGGTCGGGGCGTCCCGGTCCGGCACCCGGTAGTCGAAGTTGACCTCCCGCCGGTCGCGGGCCGCGGCGGTCAGCGGGGCGAACGCCGCGTCGACCGTCACCATCGGCTCCAGCCCCAGGGTGGCCTGCGGGTCCACGTCGATGCCGGCGGCGCGCAGCTTCGCCAGCCCGGACGAGGCGGCGGCGGCCAGGCCGGCGTGCTGCCACAGCCGCGCCGCGATGCCCACGGCGGCCGCCTCGTCGGGTTCGAGCGGGATGTCGGGCAGGGCGTACTCCCGGGGGGCGATCCGGTAGCCGGGCTCGGCGTCGAAGACGCTTGCCGTCCCGGTCTCCAACGGCACCCCGAGCTCCCGCAGCTCGGCCTTGTCCCGCTCGAACTTGCGCTGGAACGCCTCGTGGTCCTTGGCGTCCTCCGGATCGTGCTCGTATCCGGGCACGGTCGCGGCGATCTGCGCGGCGGTGAGGAACCGTCGCGTGGACAGCAGGCAGATCACCAGGTTGACCAGGCGTTCGGTACGGCTCCGCGACACGTGTGAACGCTAGCAGCCCTCGCGCCGTGGGCGCGCACCCGCGCGGGCGCGCCGCGCGCAGGCCCGCCGGAGCCGCCTGCCGGACCACCCGGCCGTGCCCCGCCCCGCCGCCGGCCGATACCGTGCCCGGCATGGTGCGATGGCGGTCCGGCACGGTCACGGCGGTACGGCGACGATGGGCCGGCGCGACGGAACTCGACGTCGACCTGCCCGACGGCGGCCGGATGCGTGCGCTGGCCTACCCGGCGCTGGTCGGCGACCCGGAACCCGGCGACCGGGTGCTGCTCAACGCCGGCGCCCTGCTGATGGGCCTCGGCACCGGCGGGTACGCGCTGGTGGTCGCCCTGCCCGACCGGCTCCCCGCCGACCCGCCGCAGGCCGCCGACAGCCGCGACGCCGGCCACCTGGTCAAGGCCCGCTACACCCCGCTGCAGCCGATCATGCTCGGCGTCGACGAGGAGGCTTCCCCGCACCACGCCCTGCTGGCCGCCGCGGAGAGCCTCGACGGGATGCCGGTGGTCACCGCCGACCTGCACTCCGCCCTGCCGGCGATCCTCGCCGGCGTACGCGCCGACGCCCCCGCCGCCCGGGTGGCGTACCTGCTCACCGACGGCGGCGCGCTGCCGGCCTGGTTCTCCCGCACCCTCGCCGGGCTCGCCGGCCACCTCGTCGGCACGGTCAGCGTCGGGCAGGCGTTCGGCGGCGACCTGGAGGCGAGCACCCTGCACAGCGGCCTGCTCACCGCCCGGCACGTGCTCCGCGCCGATGTCGTGATCGTCGCCCAGGGCCCCGGCAACCTCGGCACCGGCACCCGCTGGGGCTTCTCAGGCGTGGCGGTCGGCGAGGCGGTCAACGCCATCGCCACCCTCGGCGGGCGGGCCGTCGGCTCGCTGCGCATCTCCGACGCCGACCCGCGCCCCCGGCACCGCGGCGTCTCCCACCACAGCCTCACCGCGTACGGGCGGGTGGCACTCGCCGCCGCGGAGCTGGTCGTGCCGGACGGCCTGGACCCGGCCCTGGCGGCCGAGGTGGCCACGGCGCTGGCCCCGCTCGCGGAGCGGCACCGGATCGTCACCGTGGCCACCGACGGGCTCGACGCGGCGCTGCGGGCCAGCCCGGTGGGACTGTCGACGATGGGGCGCGGCCTCGACGCCGATCACGCCTACTTCCTCGCCGCGGCCGCCGCCGGCCGCCACGCTGCCGGACTGCTCGGCTGAGCGCCGCCCGCCCCGGCCGGCGGCAGGTCGGTGCTCAGCTCGCCCCGTAGCCGTGCGCCACGATGTGCTCGGCGGACCGCGCGTACGCCTCCGGGTCCTGCGGCGCCCAGGTACCCAGGCCGTCGACGTACCGGTTGAACATGCAGAACGCGGCGGCGATCAGCACCGTGTCGTGGATCTCCAGGTCGGTGGCGCCCTCCGCGCGGGCCGCGTCGACCAGGTCGATGGTGACCTCCCGTCCGCTGCGCTGCACCGCGGCGGCGATCCGCAGCAGCGCCCGCAGCTTTCCGCTGACCGGCGCGGTGGCCACGTCGCGGCGCACCTGCTCCACCAGCGGCATCCCGGTCGGCAGCTGCGCGGCGGCGAACGCCGAATGCGACGAACAGCAATAGGTGCAGTCGTTCAGGCCGGACACGTAGGCCGCGATGAGCTCCCGCTCCCCTGGCGTCAGTGTCGGGTGCGGGGCGCGCAGCAGTTGCTCGGCGAGCGCGTTGAGCGGCTTCGAGGTCTCGGGACGGAACTGCATGGGCCCTCTGATGCCCGGGTAAAGCTTCTCGTCCAAACCAAGATCGATGTGTGCCAAACCGCCACCCTCCCCTGCCCGCCGGCCCGACCAGCGGCATCAGCGTCCATCCAGCAACCTGCCAGGCACTCGACCAGGGCCGCAACTTCCGGATTGCGCATTCCGCAGCACCAGTCGGCCCACGCCTTCCGGACTACGCGGTCCGCGATGCCGATCCCGCCCGGCGCTGCCGGCGCACCACGGCCGCGAGGCGCCCTCGACGTCCTGCTCGGCGACCCGGATCAGCCGGCGAGGAAGATCAACGCCAGCCAGGCGCCCACGATGATGATCAGGATCGCCGCCAGCACCCAGGTCGGCACCTTGTGCTCGCCGCGGCGGTTCCGCTCGATCTCGGCGCGGATCTTCTCCCGGCGCCGGTCGATCCAGTTGAGCTTCTCGGTGCCGCTGTCGCGGCCGGAGGGTTCGGAAGTGTTCATCGCGCCGCCAGCGTACCCGTACGCCGGCGGCCGGTGTCCCCAGCACCGGCCGCCCGGACCCGCTGCTCACATGCTCGCGATCAGCCGCTCCACCCGCTCGTCGTACGCCCGGAACGGGTCCTTGCACAGCACCGTCCGCTGCGCCTGGTCGTTCAGCTTCAGGTGCACCCAGTCGACCGTGAAGTCCCGCCGCTTCTCCTGCGCGTGCCGGATGAACTCGCCCCGCAGCCGCGCTCGGGTGGTCTGCGGTGGGGTCTCCTTGGCCTCGAAGATCTCCGGGTCCGTCGCCACCCGGTCCACCTCCCCGCGCCGCTCCAGCAGCCCGTACAGGCCCCGCCCGCGCCGCAGGTCGTGGTACGCCAGGTCCATCTGCGCCACCCGGGGATGCGACAGCGGCAGGTCGTGCTTGCGCTGGTACCGCTCGATCAGGCGCAGCTTCGTCACCCAGTCGATCTCCCGGGCCACCGGGTCCAGGTCACCGGTCTCCACCGCCCGCAGCACCCGGCCCCAGAGCTCCACCACCCGCTTCGCGGTCTGGTCACCGCCGCGCCGCTCGACGAATTCCGTCGCCTTGGCCAGGTACTCCTGCTGGATCTCCAGCGCGCTGATCTCCTTGCCCGAGGCCAGCCGCACCTTGCGCCGGCCGGTGATGTCGTGCGACACCTCGCGGATCGCCCGGATCGGGTTCTCCAGCGACAGGTCCCGCATCACCACCCCGGCCTCGATCATCCGCAGCACGATGTCCGCGGTGCCGACCTTCAGCAGCGTGGTGACCTCGTTCATGTTCGAGTCGCCGACGATCACGTGCAGCCGCCGGTACCGCTCGGCGTCGGCGTGCGGCTCGTCCCGGGTGTTGATGATCGGCCGGCTCCGGGTGGTCGCCGAGGAGACGCCCTCCCAGATGTGCTCGGCCCGCTGCGACAGGCAGTAGACCGCCCCACGCGGCGTCTGCAGCACCTTGCCCGCGCCGCAGATCAGCTGCCGGGTGACCAGGAACGGGATCAGCACGTCGGCGAGCCGGCCGAACTCCCCGTGCCGGGACACCAGATAGTTCTCGTGGCAGCCGTACGAGTTGCCGGCCGAGTCGGTGTTGTTCTTGAACAGGTAGATCTCACCCGCGATGCCCTCGTCGTGCAGCCGCTTCTCCGCGTCGACGAGCAGCCCCTCCAGGATCCGCTCCCCCGCCCGGTCGTGCGCCACCAGATCGGTCACCGAGTCGCACTCCGGCGTCGCGTACTCCGGGTGCGAGCCCACGTCCAGGTAGAGGCGGGCCCCGTTGCGCAGGAACACGTTGCTCGACCGACCCCACGACACCACCCGCCGGAACAGGTACCGCGCGACCTCGTCGGGGGACAGCCGGCGCTGCCCGCGATAGGTGCAGGTGACGCCGTACTCGGTCTCGAGGCCGAAGATTCGCCGCTCCATGATGTGACATTAGCCGCCCGGAGCCCCAGATGGGCACCGCTCAACCCAGCCGTCTCGGCGGCGCCCTTCGCCGACCGTCCAGGGCATCCCACCGCCCACACATCCCGCATTCGGTACGGTCGGCCACCGTGAGGATCCTGGTCACCGGCGGCGCCGGCTTCATCGGATCGGCGTACGTCCGGCGACTGCTCACCGGCGCCGAGCCGGACCTGCCGGTGGACGCCGTCACGGTGCTCGACGCTTTCACGTACGCAGCCACCGAGGGCGCCCTCGACCCGGTCCGCGCCGACCCCCGGCTGCGGATCGTGCGCGGCGACATCCGCGACGTCGCCCTGGTCGACGCCACCGTCCCCGGCCACGACGTCGTGGTGCACCTCGCCGCCGAGTCGCACGTGGACCGCTCCATCACCGAAGCCGCCGACTTCGTCACCACCAACGTGGTCGGCACCCAGATCCTGCTCGACGCCGCCCTGCGGCACGGCGTCCGCCGTTACGTGCAGGTCTCCACAGACGAGGTGTACGGCTCCATCGCCACCGGCTCGTGGACCGAACGGGCGCCCCTGGACCCCAGCTCCCCGTACTCGGCCAGCAAGGCCGCCGGCGACCTGCTCGCCCTCGCCTACCACCGCACCCACGGCCTCGACGTCGTCGTCACCCGGGGCGCCAACACCTACGGTCCGTACCAGTATCCCGAGAAGATCGTGCCGCTGTTCGTCACCAACCTGCTCGACGGACACGACGTGCCGCTGTACGGCGACGGCGGCAACGTCCGGGAGTGGCTGCACGTCGACGACCACTGCCACGGCATCGCGCTCGCCCAGGCCCACGGTCGGGCCGGCGGCGTCTACCACCTGGGCGGCGCCGCCGAACTGACCAACCGCGAGCTGACCGACCGGCTGCTGGCCGCCTGCGGCGCCGGCTGGGACCGGGTCCGGCCGGTCGCCGACCGCAAGGGCCACGACCGGCGGTACTCGCTGGACTGCACCACCACCCGCCGCGAACTGGGCTGGACTCCCGCCGTCGACCTCGACAAGGGGCTCGCCGCCACCGTCGAGTGGTACCGCGACAACCGCGCCTGGTGGCAGCCACTCAAGCCGCACCGCTGACCGTGCCCGGCGCGGCCTAACCTGTGCAGGCGTTCGGGGCGGTGCCCGCCCGGCGCCGCTCAGGACTCGACCGGTGTGGAGGTTCGGGCCGGCGGGCGCCGACCCGGTCCGTCACTCCGCGGACTGCTCGCCCTGCTGGCCCTCCAGATCCGCCGAGCCGGCCGACGTGATCGGCTTCTTCGCCTCCTCGGTGGGCACCGTCGGCGTCTGCGCCCGCCCCGGCGAGGGCGCGGTGTCCGCGCTCGTGTCGCCCTCCAGCAGCGCGGTCAGCGTTGCCCCGGTCACCCGCCGGAACGTCCGCCCGATCCTGCGCCGGTCCAGGACCGCCACCTCCATCTGGTTGGCGGCGATGTTGCGGGCCGCCCCGCCCTCCCCGCCAACGCTGCCCAGCGCCTTGACCGCCGCCCGGATCGCCTCCGACAGCGACATGTCCGGCCGATGCTCGTTCTTCAACACCCCGGTGATCGCCTCGGCCTGGCCGCCCATCGCCATCCGGCCCGGCTCGTCGTTGACCGAACCGTCGTACGTCACCCGGTAGAGCGAGTCGTCGTCCGGCGTCGCGCCCACCTCCGCCACGCAGATCTCCACCTCGAACGGCTTCGACTGCTCGGTGAAGATGGCACCCAGCGTCTGCGCGTACGCGTTGGCCAGGGCCAGACCGGTCACGTCCCGGCGGTCGTAGCTCAGGCCGTTCAGGTCGGCCATCCGCACCCCGGCGCGGCGCAGGTTCTCGAACTCGTTGTACCGGCCCACCGCGGCGAAACCGATCCGGTCGTAGATCTCACTGACCTTGTGCAGGGTGCTGGACAGGTTTTCCGCGACGAAGAGCACCCCGCCCTCATAGCTCAGGACCACCGCGCTGCGGCCCCGGGCGATGCCCTTGCGGGCCAGCTCGGAGCGGTCGCGCATGATCTGCTCGGGCGAGGCGTAGAACTGCATGGCCACGGCGGCGGTTCTCCTTCGGCGCTGTGCTGCGGGACTGCTGGATCAGGTGAGGATGGGCGCGCCGGCTCAGCCGCCCGGGTTCTCCATCCGGCCGGCCACGACGCTCTCCGCGATCGCTGCCGTCTCGGCGTCGGTGAGCCGGTGGGTGCCCTCCGCCGTCGCCGTCATCACCACCGGGTAGATCCGGCGGATGAGATCCGGGCCGCCGGTGGCGGTGTCGTCGTCGGCCGCGTCGTAGAGCGCCTCGACGGCGAACCGCACCGCGTCGTCGATCGGCAGGCCCGCGCGGAACCGCTTCTTCAGCGCCGACTTCGCGAACAGCGAGCCGGACCCGATCGCGTCGTAGCCGGTCTCCTCGTACGGGCCGCCGGTCACGTCGAAGCTGAAGATCCGGCCGGCCCGCGCCGGGTCGCCGGCCGCCAGGTCGAAGCCGGCGAAGAGCGGGATCACGGCGAGGCCCTGCATGGCCGCGCCCAGGTTGCCCCGGATCATCGACGCCAGCCGGTTGGCCTTGCCGTCGAGCGAGAGCATCGCGCCCTCGATCTTCTCGTAGTGCTCCAGCTCCACCTGGAACAGTCGAATCAGCTCGATGCCGATGCCCGCGGTGCCCGCGATGCCGACCAGCGAGTACGCGTCGGCCGGGTGCACCTTCTCGATGTCCCGCTGGGCGATCAGGTTGCCCATGGTGGCGCGCCGGTCGCCGGCCATCACCACGCCACCGGCGGCTGAGATGGCCACGATGGTCGTCGCGTGCGGCGCCAGGTCGGCGGCCATGCCGGGCGGCAGCGGCCGCCGGCCGGGCAGCATCTCGGGGGCCACCTTGCTCAGGAACGCTGTGAAGGAGGACGTCCCCGCGTTGGTGAACACATCTGGTAGACGCCCGGATGGATCAAAACCCGCTGCCACGTGGTTCCTCTCAGGTACGTGATAGCCCTGGCCAGCCTCACGGGACTGTCCCGGAACTGGCCAAGACCACCATTACAGTTGAAGCAGAGTATCCCGCGCACGCATCCGGTGCGATGATCGTGGTCCACATGTTCCGGATCGGGGTCGCCGCAGAACCGCGCAGACGCCGCCCTGCTCGGCGAGGAGCTCCTGGAACTCAGTGACGGGCAGCAGCCGCTCCCCCTGGGGCACCGCTTGTCCGACCCGCTAGACGGATCGGACATTTAGGCCTATTCTCCGCCTTTCTGGACGTATCCTCTCACGAACTCTTCTGCATTTTCCTCGAGGACGGAGTCGATCTCGTCGAGCAGGTCGTCGACGTCCTCGGTGATCTCGGCGTGCCGCTCGGCAACCTCGGGGTTGGCCTGCGCGGTGACCTCCTCGACCTCTTCGTGCGTCTTGCCGTGCTGGGTCTGGCCGCCTTCTTGGGTCGCCATCGTTGCCTCCTCCACGATCGCCTGCGATCAACCTACCTCGCGCGGACGACGAAAAGCCCGCCGCGCGCCGGGTTCCGGCACGGGACGGGCCTTCCGGTATACGGCTCAGCCGCCGGTCAGCGTCTCCAACAGGTCCTTGGCGCTCTCGCACCGGTCGAACAGCTCCCCGACGTGCTTACGCGTGCCCCGCTCGGGTTCCATCATCGGCACCCGGACCAGCGACTCCCGGCCCACGTCGAAGATGACCGAGTCCCAGCTCGCCGCGACCACCTCCGAGGCGTACTTGCCCAGGCAGCGACCGCGGAAGTAGGCCCGGGTGTCCTCCGGCGGCTCGGTCATCGCGGTGCGCGTCTCCTCCTCGCCGAGCAGGGTCTTCATCGCCCCGCGCGAGACCAGCCGGTGGTAGAGGCCCTTCTCCAGCCGGACGTCGGAGTACTGCAGGTCGACCAGCTGGAGCTTGTGCGCGCCCCAGCCGAGCTGCTCCCGCTCCCGGTAGCCCTCCAGCAGCCGCAGCTTGGCCACCCAGTCAAGCTCGTCGGCGCAGAGGAACGCGTCCCGGCCGAGCCGGTCGAGCACGCTCTCCCAGCGGTCGAGCACGTCGGCGGTCTGCTCGTCGACGTCGTCGCCGTACCGGTCGTCCACGAAGGACCGCGCCCGCTCCAGGTACGCCCACTGCACGTCCAGCGCGGTCAGCTTCCGGCCGTCCCGCAGCCGCATCAGGTACTTGAGCGACGGGTCGTGGCTGACCGCGCGCAGCTCGCTGACCGGGTCGGCGATGCCGAGGTCGGGGCCGAGCGCCTTCTCCTCGATCATGGTGAGGATCAGCGCGGTGGTGCCGACCTTGAGATACGTGGAGATCTCCGACAGGTTGGCGTCGCCGATGATGACGTGCAGCCGGCGGTACTTGTCGGCGTCCGCGTGCGGCTCGTCGCGGGTGTTGATGATCGGCCGCTTCAGGGTGGTCTCCAGCCCCACCTCGACCTCGAAGAAGTCCGCCCGCTGGGAGATCTGGAAGCCGCTCTGGCCGCCGTCCTGGCCGATGCCGACCCGGCCGGCGCCACACACCACCTGGCGGGTGACGAAGAACGGCGTCAGGTACGCCACGATGTCGGCGAACGGGGTCTGGCGCCGCATCAGGTAGTTCTCGTGGGCACCGTAGCTGGCGCCCTTGTTGTCGGTGTTGTTCTTGTAGAGGTGGATGGGATGGGTGCCCGGGATGGTGGCGGCCCGCTTGGCCGCCTCGGCCATCACCCGCTCGCCCGCCTTGTCCCAGCGCACCAGGTCGAGGGGGTTGGTCACCTCGGGGGTGGAGTACTCCGGGTGGGCGTGGTCGACGTAGAGCCGGGCCCCGTTGGTGAGAATGACGTTGGCCAGCCCCAGGTCCTCGTCGGCGAGCGCCTCGGCCGGGTCGTAGGCCGCCCCGGAGTAGGTGAAGCCGCGGGCGTCGCGCAGCGGCGACTCCTCTTCATAGTCCCAGCGGGCCCGGCCGCCCCGGTTGAGTTCCGGGCGCGCCCCGTAGGCGTTGACCACCTGCGAGGAGGTGACCATCGGGTTGGCCCCGGCCTGGCCGGGCACGGAGATGCCGTACTCGACCTCGGTGCCCATGATCCGTCTGACGCTCATCGACCTGCCGCTCCGCTCGCCGTCCCGGTCCCCCCGTCATGTCGAGCGTAGTCGGCGTCTCGCACGAAAAGGGCGTGGCCGCCTCGCGGCGTACGGTGTGGCGGACACGCCGGGGTCGGACGGGGACATGCGGAGGCCCGCGACGCGGTGCGTCGCGGGCCTCCGTCGTGCCGTCGGACTACAGGTACTGGCCGGTGTTGCTGGCGGTCTCGATCGACCTGCCGGCCTCCGCGCCCTTGCCCCCGGAGACGAGCGTGCGGATGTAGACGATCCGCTCGCCCTTCTTGCCGGAGATGCGCGCCCAGTCGTCCGGGTTGGTGGTGTTGGGCAGGTCCTCGTTCTCGCGGAACTCGTCGACGCACGCGTCGAGGAGGTGCTGCAGCCGCAGCCCCTTGCGCCCGGAGGTGAGGAACTCCTTGATGGCCATCTTCTTGCCCCGGTCGACGATGTTCTGGATCATCGCGCCGGAGTTGAAGTCCTTGAAGTAGAGGACTTCCTTGTCGCCGTTGGCGTAGGTGACCTCGAGGAAGCGGTTCTCCTCGGTCTCCGAGTACATCCGCAGCACGACCGCGTCGATCATCGCCGCGACCGTGGCCAGCGGGTCGCCGCCGTGCTCGGCCAGGTCGTCGGCGTGCAGCGGCAGGCCGGAGAGGATGTACTTGGAGAAGATGTCCTTGGCCGCCTCGGCGTCCGGCCGCTCGATCTTGATCTTGACGTCGAGCCGGCCAGGGCGCAGGATCGCCGGGTCGATCATGTCCTCCCGGTTGGAGGCGCCGATGACGATGACGTTCTCCAGGCCCTCGACGCCGTCGATCTCGCTGAGCAGCTGCGGGACGATGGTGTTCTCCACGTCCGAGGAGACGCCGGACCCGCGGGTGCGGAAGACGGAGTCCATCTCGTCGAAGAACACGATCACCGGGGTGCCCTCGCCGGCCTTCTCCCGCGCCCGCTGGAAGATCAGCCGGATGTGCCGCTCGGTCTCGCCGACGTACTTGTTGAGCAGCTCGGGGCCCTTGATGTTGAGGAAGTAGCTGGTGTGCTTCTCCTCGCCGCGTCGCTCGGCGATCTTCTTGGCCAGCGAGTTGGCCACCGCCTTGGCGATCAGCGTCTTACCGCAGCCGGGCGGGCCGTAGAGCAGGATGCCCTTCGGCGGCCGGAGCTGGTGCTCGCGGAACAGGTCGGCGTGCAGGAACGGCAGCTCCACCGCGTCGCGGATCTGCTCGATCTGCGCCTGGAGGCCACCGATGTCCTCGTAGTCGACGTCGGGCACCTCCTCCAGCACGAGCTCCTCGACCTCGCTCTTCGGGATCCGCTCGTACGCATACGCCGAGCGGGGCTCGATCATGAGCGAGTCGCCGGCCCTTATCGGCGTGCCGATCAGGGTCTCGGCCAGGTGCACGATCCGCTCCTCGTCGGAGTGGGAGACCACCAGCGCCCGGTCGCCCGGGGCGTCGCCGGGCCCGGCGAGCACCTCCTTGAGCATCACGACCTCACCGACGCGCTCGTAGCCGAAGGCGTCGACGATGTTGAGCGCGTCGTTGAGCAGGACCTCCTGGCCACGCCGCAGATCGTTGACGTCCAGCGAGGGCGAGACGGCGACCCGCAGCTTGCGCCCGCCGGTGAAGACGTCCACCGTGCCGTCGTCGTGCTTAGCCAGGAAGACGCCGTAGCCACTCGGCGGCTGGGCGAGACGGTCGATCTCCTCCTTGAGCGTCACGATCTGCGCGCGAGCCTCCTTGAGGGTGCTCACGAGCCGTTCGTTGTTCTCGGTCAGCCGCGCCAACTGTGCCTGGGTGGCCGCCAGCCGCTCCTCGAGCTGCCGGACGTGTCGGGGGCTTTCGGTCAACTTGCGCCGCACCAGGGCGAGTTCCTCTTGCAGGAACGCAACCTGCGTGGAGAGATCGTGGGCCTCCTTCTCCCACCGTGCGGCGCGCGAGTCCGCGTCGTCGCTGCGTGCCACGTCCCACCTCCCCGGGGGGCTTGAACGTTCTGAGCTAACACTAGCCGCAATGAGCCGGATTCGGTCCCGCGCAACGCGCCCGTCACCGAAGCTTGATCGCCAAGGGCTGGTCGCCGGGCGGGTACCGGCGTTCGGGTACCGTCGGACCGTGGTACGGGAGAACATGGGGGGTGCACCGGTGGCGGAGGTCGCGACGGACCAGCTTCAGGTCTGGGTGGATCAGGATCTCTGCACGGGCGACGGGCTGTGCGTGCAGTACGCGCCCGAGGTCTTCGAGTTCGACGTCGACGGCCTGGCGTACGTCAAGGGCCCCGACGGCGAGCTGCGGCTGGACGCGGGCGCCCGCGTCGACGTGCCGGAGCACCTGCGGCTCGAGGTGATCGACTCGGCGAAGGAGTGCCCGGGCGAGTGCATCCACGTGGTGCGCGGCAGCGACGGCGTCGAGGTGGCCGGGCCGGACGCCGAGGAGGATTGATCCCGGAACGGGATGTTCGGCGCGGGCCGGGGACGAACATCCCCGGCCCGCGCCGCGTTTCACCCAGGAACTCCCGAGGATGCCCCGGTCTTTAGGTGTCTTTAGGTCGGGGAGGAATCGGGGGCGGCGCCGCGCTCGCCCTCCAGTCGGTAGAGGATCTCTGAGTTGAGTGATCTGCGGGCGGACTTGGCCTGAGCGACCAGCCATGCGTGAAGGTCGGCGGGCAGTCTGAGCGTGATGCGCTGCCGGTGGGTGTGGAACCAGTGCGTTGCCGCGTCCCGCGCCGCCCATCAGGCCAAGCAGCCGTGCGGCCTGGCCTGGCTCGACAAGCAGCTGACCGGATGGCGCGCCGAGCATGCCTGGCTGCGCGACGGCGCTTCGGTGCCTCAACAGCAGACGATCCGCGATTTCGCGACGTCGCGCGTCAAGGCCATGGCGGACATCAAGGCGCGGCTGCCGATCAAGCAGCGGGCGGGGATGCCCCGGTTCAGGAAGAAGCACGAGGCTGCTCCGACGCTGAACTACACCCGGCGCGGCTTCCGGTTGAAGGACGGCCGCCTGCATCTGGCCGGGGACGTCGCGTTGACGGCGGTGTGGTCCCGGGAGCTGCCGGCCGAGCCGTCGAGTGTGCGCGTATACCGAGACAGCCTCGGCCACTGGTGCTGCTCGTTCGTCGTTCCCGCCCAGGTGCAGCCGCTGTCGCAGGCGGGCGCGGTGATCGGCATCGACTGGGGTGTGGCGGAGATCGCGACCACCACCAGCGACGACCACGACCTGCCCCACCCCGAGCACGGGAAGAAGGCCGCGGAGAAGCTGTCTCGCTACCAGCGGATGATGGCTCGCCGCAAACCCAAGAAGGGGCAGCCGCCTTCCAAGGGCTACCGCACGGCGCGGCGGCAAGCCGCCAGGGTGCACAAGCAGGTCGGCCGGCAGCGGCAGGGCACCGCCCGCAAGTGGGCCAAACGGGTCGTGACCGACCACGACGCCCTCGCCGTAGAGAACTTCAAGCCGAAGTTCCTGGCCAAGTCCACGATGGCTCGCAAAGCCGCCGACGCTGCCATCGGCGCCGCCAAGCAGGCCCTGATCGAGATGGCCCGCAAGCACGGGCGGGACATCCGCCCGGTCCACCCCGCATACACCACGATGGATTGCGCGTCGTGCGGAGCGAGAACCAAGCACGCACTTCCTCTTTCCGAACGTACCTACACCTGCACCGCGTGCGGCATGGTCTCCCCCAGAGACAAGAACTCCGCCCGCGTAATGCTGATCCGGGCTGGTCTGGCCCCGGCTGGTGTTGAGGGCGTAAGACCTCCTGGAGCGCTGCTCCAGGAGGCGGCCTGAGCCAGGAATCCCCCTCGTTCACGAGGGGGAGCAGTCAAAGCAGGGGACGGCCGACGACCGAGGCGACCAGGCGCGCGAACTCCTCCAGCCGGGCGATCTGCCCGGCTCCCCCGTCGTCGAGGGTCTTGCCGAAACGCAGCGCGTCGTGCCGGGGCGCGCCGGCCATCTCGTCACCGGGCGGCGCCTCGTCCAGGGAGCTGAGCAGCAGGTAGACGTCGATGCTGTCGACCCGGATCTCGCCGGTGTCCGAGCGGGTGAGCCGCCGCCGGCAGCCGACCTCGGTGACCGTGGAGACCGGCACCACCCGCAGCGACGAGGTCATCGAGCCGGGCGGCCCCTCCCCCGGCGGCACGTCCTCGCCGTGCCAGAGGATCAGCCGGCTGCCGTCGCAGACGACGACCTCCTGCCACACGCCGTTGACCTCGTTGACGAAACGTTCCAGCGTGAAGCCGAGCACGGAGGCACCGCGCAGCACCCCGCCGAGGGCCTCCAGGGCGATGTCCGGGTCGCGCAGGTACGCCCGGGCGGCCGACTCCAGGTCGGCGTAGGGCGACCAGTCCGGGAAGACCGCGGGCAGGTCGCCGTTGCCGTAGCCGGGCCGGCTCATGCCGCCGCCTCCCTCCGGTCGGCGACGGCATGAGGCACCAACGCGCTGAGCCTGTTGATCCACTCGCTCATGCCACCGTCTCCACCCGTTCCGGTGTCGTCCCCGCCGGGACGCCTGCTCCCTACGACGACCTCAGCTCGGCACGCCTCACGCCGCGCCGCGACCTGAAGCCGTCGCCCACTCATACCCGTCCGTGCCACCGGGTCACGAATGGTCCGGCTCCGGCCCGGCCGGGTCGGGACCGGCCGCCGCCTGCCGGGCGACCTCCGCCTCGCGCAGCGCCTGCCGGCGCTGGACGTACGCCTCGGTGCCCTTGCTGGGCTTGCGGCGCCGTGGCGGGGCGGTGACCCCGGGGGCGAGCTTGCGCGCGGAGACCAGGAACGCCGTGTGGGCGATCATGCGATGGTCGGGGCGCACGGCCAGCCCCTCGGCGTGCCAGTCCCGGATCAGGGACTCCCAGGCGCGCGGCTCGGTCCAGCCACCGCGCTCGCGCAGCGCCTCGACCAGCTCGGACAGCTGCGGGGTGGTGGCCACGTACCCGATGAGCACGCCCCCGGGGACGAGCGCCCGCTCGACCATGTCGAGCATCTCCCACGGGGTGAGCATGTCCAGGATGATGCGGTCGAAGCCGGTCTCCCGGCACTCGGCGACGTTGCCGACGTGCAACCGCCAGGCCGGGTGCGGGCCGTCGAAGAACGCCTCGACGTTGCGCCTGGCGATCTGGGCGAAGTCGTCCCGCAGCTCGTACGAGTGCAACTCGCCCGCGACACCGACGGCGCGCAGCAGCGAGCAGGACAGCGCCCCGGAACCCGCGCCGGCCTCGAGGACCTTCGCACCGGGGAAGATGTCGCCCATGGCGACGATCTGCGCCGAGTCCTTCGGGTAGATCACCTGGGCGCCGCGCGGCATGGAGAGCACGTAGTCCGACAGCAGCGGCCGCAGAGCCAGGAACGCGGTGCCGCCGCCGGTGGTGGTGACCACACTGCCGTCGGGCAGGCCGATCAGCGTGTCGTGCCGGAGGATCCCCCGGTGGGTGTGGAACTCCTTGCCGGGCTCCAGCGTCACGGTGTGCATCCGCCCCTTGGGGTCGGTCAGCTGCACCCGGTCGCCGGGCCGGAACGGCCCCCGGTGACGGCTCCGGCTCGGCGCGTCTGACGCCGCGCCGCGACCTGGAGTCATCGGAACGGGCGGCAGCGCCGGGTCGGCGGGGGAATGTGCGGTCACGTGTTCGTCTTCCGTTTGGGTTCCAAAAGCTGTGCCAGATCCGCGATGTGCAGAACGCCGACGACATCTTCGCCTGCGGTCACCACGTACTGCGCGCCCGGGTGGGTGCGTACGGTCTCCAGCACGCGTTCGCCGTCCGCGCCGACCGGCAGGGCGGGCAGGATGTCCAGGCCGTGGGAGACCGCGTCCACCGCGAGCCACGGCCGCCGTTGCGGGGGTACGGCGTCGGCCCGGGCCGGGTCGACCAGGGCGATCGGCCGGCCGGCGCCGTCGACGACGGCGAGCGCGGCCTCGGGGGTGGCGGCCTCTGCTCGGCGGCGCTGCGCCTCGGCGAGCGGGGTGCCGCTGGGTACGGGGAACATCGGGCGGGCGAGCCGGGCCAGGTCGACCAGCGGGAGGCGGCGACTGATCCGCGCCATCCGGATGGACTGGCCGGCGCCGCGCCAGAGGGTGACCGCGACCAGCAGCATCAACGGCAGCGCCATCGGGGCGACCACCCGGCTCGAGGTGAGCGGGACCAGCACGGCCACGGTGGCGACCGCGACACCACGGCCGATCCAGCCGGCGACCTCGGTGCCGCGGTGCCGGTCCCGGGTGAGCGCCCAGACGGCGGCGCGCAGCGCCCGGCCGCCGTCGAGCGGCAGCCCGGGCAGGCTGTTGAAGACGGCGACCACGACGTTGCTCACCGCCAGTTGGAAGGCGAACTGGTGGGCCAGGGTGCCGGCGGGCAGCGCCAGGGTGGCGGCCACCGCGGCGCCGCCGAGCACCGCGGACACGGCCGGGCCGGCGAGAGAGACCAGCAGGTCGACGCGGGGGCTGGGGGCGTCCCGATCCATCTCGGTGTAGCCGCCGAGCAGCTCCAGGGTGATCCCGCGCACACCGATGCCGTAGCGGCGGGCGGTCAGGGCGTGGCCCAGCTCGTGCAGCAGCACCGAGCCGAGCAGGGAGACCACGAAGCCGAGGCCGACCAGATAGCCGCCGAGGTGGCCGAGGTCGAGCTGACTGCGGACGAGCCTGGCGTAGAGAACGGTGACGACCAGGGCGAGCAGCAACATCGAGGCGTCGATGCGCAGCGGCACCCCGCACACCCGACCGACGGTCAGGCCGGGCCGGCGCGGCGGCCGGGACCTCTGCTCCACGGGTCGATGCTACGCGGCGCGGATCATGCCTCGGTGCGGCGGCGGGACCCCTGTCACACCGGTGCCCTAACCTTCCGGGCATGACGGCGGAACCGGTGATCGACACGCAGGACTCCCCCACGGCGCCGGTGGTCGTGCCGCCCACGGTGCGGGCGTCGCTGTCACCGTCGCGGGCGGCGGATTTCAAGACCTGCCCGCTGCTCTACCGGTTCCGCAGCATCGACCGGCTGCCCGAGCGCCCCACCGTGGAGCAGGCCCGGGGCACGCTGGTGCACGCGGTGCTGGAGCGGCTGTTCGACCTGCCGGCGGCGGCGCGCACCCCGCAGTCCGCCGGTGACCTGGTCGCCCCCCAGTGGGACCGGCTGGTCACCGAGCAGCCGGAGCTGGGGACGCTGTTCGCCGAGGGCGACCCCACGGGGGTGACCGAGTTCCTCCGCTCGGCCACCGCGCTGCTGGAGGGCTACTTCGCGGTGGAGGACCCGCGCCGGCTGGAGCCGGCCGAGCGGGAGGCGTTGATCTCGGCGGTGGTCGACGAGGAGTTGCTGATCCGGGGCTACCTGGACCGGCTCGACGTGGCCCCGGACGGCGCGCTGCGGGTGGTCGACTACAAGACCGGCGGCGCGCCGCGGGAGGCGTTCGAGGCGCGGGCGCTTTTCCAGCTGAAGTTCTACGCCCTGGTGCTGTGGCGCACCCGCGGGGTGGTGCCGCGGATGCTGCGGCTGCTCTACCTCAAGGACGCCGAGGTGTGCGACTACACCCCCGACGCGGAGGAGTTGCTGCGCTTCGAGCGCACTGTGGTGGCGCTCTGGCAGGCCATCGAACAGGCCACCGAGCGGCAGGATTTCCGTCCCCGACCGAGCCGGCTCTGCGACTGGTGCAGCCATCAGGCGCTCTGCCCCAGCTTCGGCGGCACCCCACCGCCGTTCCCGGCGACCAGTGCCGGGGATCCGCTGACCGACGCCCGCTCCCGGCCGGTCGTGCCCGGGGCGGACGAGTGATCCGCCTCCTTGCGGCCGCAAAGACGCGTGCCCGGTATTTCGTGCCGAAAACGAGATGGGCGTGGAGCAGGAAGGTGCGCTGTCTGCTGGTGCGGACCGGGTAGTCAGTGGCTATATAGAATGACATGTGTGGAGGCGGACACGGGTCGCCGGTATCGGCTGTATCCGACCGGCGAGCAGGCGCAGCAGCTGACCTCGTGGGGACACACCTGCCGGTGGCTGTATAACACCGCCTTGGAGCAACGTCAGTTCGCGTGGCGGCAGCGGAAGGTCACACTCGGGTACTCCGCCCAGTGCGCCTTCCTGACCGAGGCGCGTAGAGAACTGGACTGGGTTGCTGGCCTACCGGCACAGTCGGGTCAGCAGGTGTTGCGTCATCTGGATCAGGCGTATCGGAACTGGTGGGATCCGCGGCATCCGGCGGGACCGCCGACGCGGAAGCGGAAGTCGTCGCGGTTGTCGGTGCCGTTTCCGGGGCAGGCGATCTCGGTACGGCGGCTGAACCGCCGGTGGGGTGCGGTCAAGCTGCCGAAAATCGGCGAGGTCAAGTTCCGGTGGTCACGCTCGTTGGGTGGGGTGATCCGCAACGCGGTGGTGTCGTTCGACGGCACCGCGTGGCACGTCGGGTTCGGCATCCACGCCGGCATCACCAAGCCGAAGACCCATGCCCGACCCGACACAGTCGTGGGTGTCGACCGGGGAGTCACGATCGCGCTGGCGATGTCCGACGAGCGCCTGTGGAACCGCACCTTCACCAGCCCGGGCCAGGAGCGGACGCTGGCCAGGTTGAAGTCGAAGGCGGGCCGGCAGGAGACCGCCCGCCGCCAGCTCGGCGCGGCGACCTCGAACCGGGCCCGCAGGGTGCGGGCGCAGATCGCCCGGATCGAGGCGAAGGTCCGTCACCGGCGGGGTGACTTCGTCGCTTGGGCGGCGAACCGACTCTGCGGCCGGTATGCGATCGTCAAGATCGAACGCCTCGACATCCACGCTATGACCACCACCGCGAAAGGCACTATCGAAGAGCCTGGCATAAATGTGCGGCAGAAGGCCGGGTTGAACCGGGCGATCCTCGACAAGGGCTGGGGTCTGTTCCACACGGCCCTAGACAATCGCGCACGGTTCACCGGCACCCGCATCGGCAGGGTGCCTGCCGCGTACACCTCTCAGCGGTGCAACCACTGCGGGTTCACGCACCGGAACAACCGCGAAAGCCAAGCGGTGTTCTGGTGCCGGTCCTGCGGATACCAGGCCCACGCTGACGTGAACGCGGCGATCAACATCAGGGATGCCGCCGAGGTGGCACCCCCATACACCGGGCGGGCAGTCCGGGACAGGAACCGCAAGGCGTCCTGTCGACCACCCACCCAACGCCGGCCACAACCGGCGCTGGAAACGGGAATCTCCCGCATTCTTTAGGCGGGAGGGGATGTCAAGGTGGGATTCTGCGGACCGGTCCGCGGACCGGCGGTGGCTTCCGGGTGTACGCCCGGATCCCGCTCGAGTCCGCCGGGGCGGTGGCGGCCTGACCGGTCCCGGCCCGGCCGGCACGACGAGGGATGACGGATGACCGACAGCACGGCGAACTCGCGACCGGTGCGGATCCTGCTCGCCGACGACCAGCCGCTGCTGCGCACCGGCTTCCGGATGGTGCTCGGCACCGAGGACGACCTGGACATCGTCGCCGAGGCCGGGGACGGGTTGGAGGCGGTGGAGCTGTCCCGGCGACTGCTGCCGGACGTGGTGCTGATGGACATCCGGATGCCCCGGATGGACGGGGTGGCGGCGACCCGGGCGATCGTGGACTCCCGGCTGCCGGTGCGGGTGCTCATCCTCACCACCTTCGACCTGGACGAGTACGTGGTGGGGGCGCTACGGGCGGGGGCGAGCGGGTTCCTCGCCAAGGACGTGCCGGCCGAGGACCTGGTAACCGCGATCCGTACGGTGGCCGCCGGGGAGGCGGTGGTGGCACCGCGGATCCTGCGGCGGCTGCTGGACCGTTTCGCCGACGCGCTGCCCGACCCGGCGGCGGCCCCGCCGAAGACGCTGAGCGCGCTGACCGAGCGGGAGCGTGAGGTGCTGGTGCACGTGGCGCGCGGGCTGTCCAACGCCGAGATCGCCCGGGCGCTGACGGTCAGCGAGACCACCATCAAGACCCACGTCGGGCACGTGCTGACCAAGCTGGGCCTGCGTGACCGGGTGCAGGCGGTGGTCCTGGCGTACGAGACGGGCCTGGTGCGCCCGGGAGCCTGACCTGCGTACGGGGTGGCAACCATCACCTACCGTGACCATCGGCGGCGCGGCAGGGTTGACCATGACGCGACGTGACGTCCTAGCGTCGGCGACGCCATGCCGGCCACGGGGTCAGGGAGGACCCTGAGCCGGCCTCGGGGGCGACCCTCACCGCGATTTCCGGCGGCGGCTCCGCCCGGGGTCGGACGGAAATTCGGCCGGCGGCACCGAGGATGAGAACTGCCGCACCGGCCAGCGGGGGCGGTGCGGATCGGTAGATGGAAGAGGTAGATGACGTGACCGCGACGACAGGCCAGCAGGCGCAGGCCGCGGCCCGGGCGAACGACGTGTGGAAGGTGTACGGCACCGGTGAGGCGCAGGTCACCGCGCTAGGAGGGGTGACCGCCGAGTTCGAGCGGGGCCGGTTCACCGCGATCATGGGCCCGTCCGGGTCGGGCAAGTCGACGTTGATGCACTGCCTGGCCGGCCTCGACTCGGTGACCCGGGGCACGGTCTCGATCGGCGAGACGACGGTGACCGGGCTCAACGACGCCGGGCTGACGAAGCTGCGCCGGGACAAGGTGGGCTTCATCTTCCAGCAGTTCAACCTGCTGCCCACGCTCACCGCCCAGGAGAACATCCTGCTGCCGATGTCGATCGCCGGCCGCAAGCCGGACCCGGCCTGGTACGACACGGTGATCACGACGGTCGGTCTGCGGGACCGGCTGGGGCACCGGCCGGCGCAGCTCTCCGGCGGCCAGCAGCAGCGGGTGGCATGTGCCCGCGCCCTGGTCGCCCGTCCCGAGGTGATCTTCGCGGACGAGCCGACCGGCAATCTGGACTCCCGGTCCGGCGCCGAGGTGCTGAACTTCCTGCGCAACTCGGTCCGCGAGCACGGCCAGACCATCGTGATGGTGACCCACGATCCGACCGCCGCCGCGTACGCGGACCGGGTGATCTTCCTGGCCGACGGGCAGATCGTCTCCGAGCTGATCGAGCCGACCGCCGACACGGTGCTGGACACGATGAAGAAGCTGGACGCCCCGGCCGAGGTGGCGAACTGATGTTCCGGGCCACACTGAAGAGCCTGCTGGCGCGCAAGGTCCGCCTGCTGCTTTCCGGCCTGGCGGTGGTGCTGGGCGTCATGTTCGTCTCCGGCGCGTTCGTGCTCACCGACACCCTCGGCCGGTCATTCGACGCGGTCTTCGCCGACGGGTTCTCCGAGGTCGACGTCAACGTCGCCGCGAAGCCGAAGATCGCCGTGAAGGAGGCCGAGGGCGAGCAGGTCGCCGCCCCGGTGCCCACCTCGGTCCTTGACCGGGTGAAGGCGGTGCCCGGCGTGGCCGAGGCCAAGGGCGTGGTCAACGCCGACGGCGCCCGCCTGATCGGCAGCAACGGCAAGGTGGTGACCTCGTTCGGCCCGCCGCAAATAGGCGAGAACTGGCTGGGCGAGAGCGACCTGGTGCAGCTGCGCGAGGGACGCGCGCCGCAGGCCGACGACGAGATCGTGGTCAACGTCGCCCTCGCCAACGCGGCGAAGGTCAAGGTCGGTCACCGGGTGGGCGTGCTGACCCTGGCCCCGAAGAAGGAGTTCACGCTGGTCGGCGTCTTCGGCTACAGCGGGGGCCGGGACTCGATGGGCGGCGTCAACGAGGTCGCCTTCACCACGCCGGTCGCCCAGCAGTTGATGCTCGGTAAGCCGGACGCCTTTTCCAGCGTGACCGTCCAAGCCGCCGACGGGACCACCCCGGAGACGCTGCGCGACGAGGTGGCCCGCACCGTGGGCGGGGACTACGAGGTCAAGACCGGCAAGCAGGTCGCCGCCGACGCGTCGGCCGGCCTGAAGGAGGGGCTGGCCTTCTTCAACAAGATCCTGCTCGGCTTCGCGGCGGTGGCGCTGCTGGTCGGCACCTTCCTGATCCTCAACACGTTCTCGATCATCGTCGCGCAGCGGACCCGTGAGCTGGCCCTGATGCGGGCCGTCGGGGCGAGCCGCCGGCAGATCATCGGGGCGGTCGTGCTGGAGGCCATCGCGGTGGGCCTGATCGCCTCGGTGTTCGGCCTGGCCGCCGGCATCGGCATCGGCGCGTTGCTGGCGTGGGCGTTCGGCAACCTGGCCGGGGGCCTCACCCTGGCCGGGATCGGCGTACCGGCAGCCGCGGTGATCGGCGCGTTCTCGGTCGGCCTGGTGATCACCGTGGTGGCGGCGCTGCTGCCGGCGCTGCGCGCGTCCCGGATCCCGCCGATCGCGGCGATGCAGGACGTGGCCACTCCCGACCGTCCGCTGACCCGGATCACGGTGGCCGGCACGCTGGTCACCGCGGTCGGCGCCGCGCTGCTCTTCCTCGGGCTCAGCGGCAACGCCCGGGGCAACACCCTGACCACCATCCTCGGCGGCGTGCTCTTCGCCTTCATCGGCGTGGCGCTGCTGACCCCGTTGATCAGCCGCCCGGTGGTCTCCCTGCTGGGGGCGATCTTCGCCTGGTCGGTGCCGGGCAAGCTGGGCCGGCTCAACTCCGGGCGCAACCCCCGCCGTACGGCGATCACCGCCGCCGCGCTGATGGTCGGCATCGCCCTGGTCACCGGGGTGACGGTGATCCTGGACTCGGCGAAGGGGAGCATCAGCGCGCTGGCAAAGGACACCATCAAGGCAGAGCTGGTGATCGCCGGGGTGCAGGGCGGCCCACGGCCGCCGAGCTTCGACCCGGCGGTGCTGGACAAGGCGACCGCGCTGCCCGGCGTGCAACTGGTCGACGGCGAGTACGGCGACATGGCCGTGGTCAACGGCCAACGGACCTGGGTGGCCGCGTCAAGCAACATCGCCGCGCTGGAGCGGATCTTCGGGGCGAAGCCCACCGCCGGCGACATCAGCCGGCTGGGCCCGGACCAGATGCTGTTCAGCTCCGACACCGCCAAATCCCGGGGCGTCTCGGTCGGCTCGACGGTGACGGTGCAGCTGTCCCGCGGCGAGGCCCGCACCTACACGGTCAGCGGCATCTACGAGAGTTCACAGCTGACCAACCCGGTGGTGCTGCCGCCGCAGGCGGCCCGTGACTTCGCCATCCCGCAGCCGATCCAGGGCTTCGTGCAGCTCGCCCCGGACACCCGGGTGGCCGACGTCCAGCCGCAGGTGGAGCGGCTGCTCGCCGACTCTCCCGAGGTGTCGGTGGCCGACCGGGACGCGTTCATCAAGCAGCAGACCGGCTCGCTGGACGGCCTGCTCCAGATGATCCAGATCCTGCTGGCGCTGGCCATCGTGATCGCGGTGCTCGGCATCGTGAACACCCTGGCGCTGTCGGTGCTGGAACGCACCCGGGAGCTGGGCCTGCTGCGGGCGATCGGGCTGCGGCGGGCGCAGACCATGCGCATGGTCACCGTCGAGGCGGTGGTGATCTCGGTGTTCGGCGCGCTGCTGGGCGTCGCCGTCGGCAGCGGCCTCGGCGCCGCCGTGGTCCGGGCGCTGAAGGACGAGGGGATCAAGGACCTGATCCTGCCCTGGGGTCAGATGGGGGTCATGCTCGGCCTGGCCGCGATCGTCGGGGTGGTCGCCGCGGTCCTGCCGGCGATCCGGGCCGCCCGGATCAACGTGCTGGGCGCCATCGCCCACGAGTGAGAGGAAAGGAGAGGCCCTTTGTCAACGCCCGGCGTTGACAAAGGGCCCCTCCTTCAGCGGGCGTCGGCCAGCAACGCCGCGAGCAGCTCCAGGTCCGCCCCGGTCAGGCTCTCCAACTGGTGTACGCCGTCCGTCGGCGGCAGCGGCACCTCGGTCGGCACGGCCAGCACCGCCGCCCCGGCGGCCAGGGCGCTGGCCACCCCGGTCGGCGAGTCCTCGATCGCCACGCACCGCTCGATCGGCACGTCGAGCAGCCGGGCGGCGGTCAGGTACGGCTCGGGGTGCGGCTTGGGCGCACCGACCTCGTCCCCGCACACCACCACCTCGAAGCTGTCCCGACCGAGGGTGTCGAGGGCGACCTCGACCAGCGGCCGGCCGCTGGAGGTGACCAGGGCGGTCGGAACGCCGGCCACGCGGACCGCCCGCAGCAGCGCCAGCGCGCCCGGCCGCCAACGCAGCCCGGTGCGGAACAGCTCCAGGATCCGTACGTTGATCCACTCGGCGCTGGCCTGCGGGTCCCGTTCCGGTTGGCCGAGGTCGTCGTGCAGGATCCGCATCGAGTCGTCCATGCTGGTGCCGGTGATCGCCTGACGGGCGGCATCCGAGAGGGTGCCGCCGTAGACCGCGGCGAGTTCCTGCAACGCCACGTCCCACAGCTTCTCGCTGTCGACCAGGGTGCCGTCCATGTCGAAGAGCACGGCGGCGGGATGCTTGCTGATCAGCGGGGCCTCCTTCACGCGCTGGGCGTACCCGCCGATCCTCCCAGCCGGGCCGGGGCCGGCGCCCGGCCCACCCCGTACCGGGTGACCTACGACATCGACCCAGCCCGCACGCGCCCAGCTCGCCGCCGGCGCGTTCAGCCGGTGAAACCGTGGCCGCCGTTGTTCCATCCGTCGTGCTGCGCGTGTTCCCGCTCGGCCGCCCGCCGGTGCCTCTCCGCCCGGGCGGCCCGCAGCACCGCCGGGTCGTCGTCGGAGCTGACCCGGCGGCGGTCCCGCCAGCCGACGTACCCGAACACCGTCGCGAGCAGCGCGGCCGCCATCGCCAGCACCACCATGACCGCCGTCATGAGGTCACGGTAGAGCAGTCGCGCTTCACCGCGGGAGTCACGCTTCGACCGGCTGCCTGAGCACGACCAGGACCAGTCCATCGCCGCCGACTCCCGGCGGCGGAGCTCACCACACACCGCCCTCGGGGAACTGACCACGGCGTACCGTGTCGGCCTGGGCGCCGTGGCGCTCGCGCTCGTACCGCTGCTGGTCGGCCTGCGCGCTGCGCGCGGCCGTCCGGTCCTCGTCCGGAATGGACCGCCGCCGGTCCCGCCACGACACGTACCCGACCGCCGCCGCGACGACCACGGCCACCACCGTCACTGCCACCACAATCGTCGTCATGGCCGTCAGGATAGGACCGCCGCGCACCCCGGGAGAGGCGCCGGACGGGCTACGCTGCCCCGGACCGGGACTTCCCGCGCACCGAGGCGGGCCTGATCGGCCTGCTGGCTGCGGCCGGGCTGTCCGACGTCCGGTGCGTCACCCTGGCCTGGGAACACCGCACGGATCCGGAGAGCTGGTGGGCCGGCCCGGCCCATGGCATCAGCACGATCGGTCTGCTGCTGGAGCGGCAGCTTGCCGCCGTGCGGGAGCGCGTCCGGCAGGAGTACGACCGGCTCAGCGCCCGCTACCGGGACGCCGACGGGAACCTCGCCCTGCCCACGGCGGCGCTGCTCGCCTCCGGCCAGCTCGGCTGACCCGCCCCTACGCTGGTGTCCGGGGCGGCTCTCCGGCTCCGACGTCCCGGGTGAGCGGCGCGAGCGGCGCCGGCCGAGAGGAGACACCGTGAAGTACCTGATCATGCTCTACGGCACCCAGCAGGACTACGACACCCTGGCCGGGCGACCGGGCGACCGGCCGCCGATGAGCCCCGAGCAGATCGCGGCGATGCACGCCCACATGGAGTCGGTGCACAAGGAACTGGCCGAGTCCGGCGAACTGGTCGACGCGCAGGGGCTCACCGCCCCGGTGCACGCCCGCCGGGTCCGGCTGCGCGGCGGCGCACCCGTGGTCACCGACGGCCCGTACGCCGAGACGCAGGAGGTGCTCGCCGGCTACACCCTGGTCGAGTGCGACAGCTTCGACCGGGCCACCGAGATCGCCGCCCGGTTCGTCAACCCCGACGCCGAGGGCGAGTACGTCGACGTACGCCCGGTCGTGGACGGCATCGAGGAGCTCCAGGGCTGACCGATGGCCGACGGAGGCGTCGAGGACCTGCTGCGCGCCCTGGCGCCGCAGGTCCTCGGCGCGCTCGTACGCCGGTACGGGCACTTCGACACCGCCGAGGACGCCACCCAGGAGGCACTGCTCGCCGCCGCCACGCGGTGGCCCGACACCGGCCCGCCCGACGACCCGAAGGCGTGGCTGATCACCGTCGCGTCCCGCCGGCTGACCGACCTGCTCCGCGCCGAACAGGCCTGCCGCCGCCGCGAGGACACCGTCGCCCGCCAGCTCCCGCCGGACCGGTGGCTGGCGCCGCCGGCCGACCACGGACCGGACGACGCGGACGACACGCTGATCCTGCTGTTCCTCTGCTGCCACCCGTCGCTGCCCCCGGCCGGGCAGATCGCGCTCACCCTGCGCGCCGTCGGCGGACTGAGCACCGCCGAGGTGGCCCGGGCGTTCCTGGTGCCGGAGACCGCCATGGCCCGGCGGATCACCCGGGCCAAACAGCGCATCCGCGACAGCGGCCTGCCGTTCGCCCTGCCCGCCGGCCCCGACCGGTCCGCCCGGCTCGACGCGGTGCTGCACGTGCTCTACCTGGTCTTCAACGAGGGGTACGCGAGCACCGCCGGGGAGCGGCTGCACCGGGCGGACCTGCGCGTCGAGGCGATCCGGCTGGCCCGGCTGCTGCACCGGCTCACCGAAGACCCCGAGGTGGCCGGGCTGCTGGCGTTGATGCTGCTCACCGACGCGCGTACCCCCGCACGAACCGGGCCGGACGGGACGCTGGTGCCGATGGCGGAGCAGGACCGGCGGCGCTGGCGCGGCGAGCAGATCGCCGAGGGGACGCGGCTCGTCGAGGCCGCCCTGCCCCGGGGCGCCGTGGGCCCCTACCAGCTCCAGGCGGCCATCGCCGCCCTGCACGACGAGGCGCCCAGCGTCGAGGCCACCGACTGGCCGCAGATCGTCGCCCTCTACGAGATGCTGCTGGCCATCTCCGACAACCCCGTCGTACGCCTCAACCACGCGGTGGCGGTGGCCATGACCCGCGGCCCCCGGGCCGGGCTGGAACTGCTCGACGCCCTCGGCGCCGACCGCCGGGTCGCCGAGGATCCCCGCCGGTACGCCGCCCGCGCGCACCTGCTCGAACTCGCCGGGGAGACGGACGCCGCGCGGCAGGCGTACCTGTCAGCGGCCCGCCGGTCGATGAACCTGGCCCAGCAGCGCTATTTGCACGCCCGCGCCGCCCGGCTGGCCTGACCGGGGCAGCCGGGCGACCTCCGCGCCGGCCCCGCAGCCCCGACCGTCAATCGAGGCCGCGCAGGATGTGCGTCTCCTCGTCGTCCTCGCCGAAGCAGCGGTGCAGCACCTGGGCCTGGGCCCACAGATCCAGGCTGCTCGGCGGTTCCTCAGGACGGGATTCGGCCGGCACGCCGACGATCGTGGTCGTGCCCGGCCGAGCCTTGACTGGCGTCTCGTCGGCCATCGTCGCCCCCTCCTCGTCCCCTCATCGTCGCCCCGCCCCCCGACGCCGGCATCTCGCGGGCTGCCCAGGGTCGGGGCGATCCGCCTGGGCGTTTACCCCCGGCCGGCCGCTCGACACCCGCCCGGAGTGGGGGTCGGCGGACCGAGCAGTCTGCGCACCGGCGCTGGAGGGCAGTTGGCACCGAGGTCGACACGGCAGTGGCCGGCCGCCGCCCGGCACCCGGGTCCCACAGCGTGGTGCCAGACACGGTACGCCAGACACTCACCGCTGTTCACGGAAATATGCGGCCAGGCCCAGCCACCCGACGACGCGTGTCGTTCACACCTGTCCATGGTGCGCTCCCGGCGGGCTCCCCCTGGCCGTCAACCGGCCAGGAACGCCTCCACCGACGCCGCGAAGGCGGCCGGATCATCGACCCAGGGAAAGTGACCACTGTCCGGCTGGATCACCGTCTCGACGTCGCCGAGGAGAGCGGCGAGCTGCCGCACGGCGGCCACGGTCGGCCAGATGTCGTGCTCGCCGACCAGGAGCAGGGTGGGAACGGTGAGCTCCGCCAGGCGGGCGGGCAGCATCGGATCGGGTTCGAACCCCGCGTAGAACCCGTCGGTGGCGGCCGGGGCGAACTGGACGGGTTCGGCCGCCGCCTGCGCCTGAGCCGCGGCACTCCAGCGCCCGTACAACAGCGGTGCCGCCTGCCACCGGTACCGCTGTTGCTCCTGCGGGGTCGTCGGCTCGGCGTACAACGCCGCCACCGCGGCGGCGTGCCACGGCTCGTACGCCCGCCGGGCCAGCACGCTGTCGACGTCGAGGTCCGAGGGCAACCCGACCACCCGCAACGACGGGGCGACCAGCACCAGACGGGCCAGCCGCCCGGGGTGCCGGGCGGCGTAGAGCAGGCAGGTCCCGCCGCTGGCGGAATGCCCGAACAGATCCATCCGGTCGAAGCCCAGGTGCTGGCGCAGTGCTTCCACGTCGTCGACGAGGCGGTCGACCCGATAGGTGTCGGGATCTGCGGGCGCACTCGACGCGCCCGTCCCCCGGTTGTCCAGCAGGATCAGGGTACGGCGGCTGGTGAGCCCGCCCAGCTCGCCCAGATACTCCACCGCCTGCCCCGGGCCGCCGGGCACGCACACCAACGGCGGCCCGGAGCCGGCGACTCGGTACGCCAGCTCGGTGCCGTCCCAGGACCTGAAGCTCTCCACTGCGACGATCTTGCCACTCGCCGCCTCGGTGGGCGTACCTTCATTTCCGGCAACGGCCGGCGCAACTCCACCATCAGCTTGGAAGCCATCACGTGAGAAGCCATCCTGGTGACCGACCCACTAGACGTTCCTTTTGGCTTCCGCTGCTGACGGGATCGGCCATAGGCGGCGGACTCCATACGCTGTTGATCGCGATCATCGGGATGTTCCCCCAGCGCGGCGACGATCCGCACTCGTGGTCCATCTATTTCATCTACGCCAGCGCGGTGCCCGTCTTTATCGTCGTGGTCGTTGGGCTCATCCTCGCACCACTGGGTTCGCGTCTTGCCCCATTGGGGATCGGCATGGTGGTCGGTGCGGTCGCGTCTCCCCTGCTGTGGTTGGTTAGCGGGTCTGCCTATCACAGC
>NZ_JBLROA010000028.1:0-83687 GCF_047921505.1 Micromonospora sp. SL1-18
GCGGCGGGCCCGCGCCTCGGACGCCTGGGCCGCCACGGCGGCGTCCCGGGCGCTGACCTCCGCGCTGCGGGCCGCCGCCTCGGACGCCGCCCGCGCGGTGAAGGCCGCCTCGATCTGGGCGAGCATCGCGTTCAACGCCCGGGAGAGCCGGCCCAGCTCGGAGGTCGGCACCGGCCGGCCCTCCTCCGGGTCGGGCACGCGCCGGGTCAGGTCACCGCCGGCGATGGCCGCCGCAGTCCGTTCGATCTCGACGAGCGGTTTGAGACTGGTACGCACGATCCCCGCGCCCACCGCGGCCACGATGATCAGGACCGCCCCGCCGACCAGCAGGTCGATCCAGATCAGCTGCTTCACGGCCTGGTCGACGGCGGTGAGGTGCTGCCCGAAGGCCAGGATGCGTCCGTCGCCGAGGTCGCTGTAGAGCATCCGCCAGCGGGTCCGACCGTCCGCCGAGCGCACGGTGAACGGCTCACCGACCTGTGCCTGGTAGCCGGCGTAGTCGGCGGGGAACCGTGGCAGTTCGTCCATGCTCAGGCCCGCGTAGCGGACCGGCGGCCGAACCCAGCTGGGGGTGGCTTCACTGGCCACGTAGTCGGAGGGGATGCCGACCACGATCTGCCCCCCGTTGGGGGTCTGTTCCAGTGCCTGGGCCACGCCAACGGCACCGCCGCGCAGCTGGTCGTCCACCTGGCCGATCAGGTACTGGCGAAGGAAGTACGTGGTCAGGGAACTGATCACCAGCAGCGCCGCGGCGACGAGTGCCAGGACCGCGGCGACCAGCTTCATCCGCAGCGGTACGCCGCGCAGCCAGCCCTTCGCGCCGTGGATGGCGCTCACGCCGCCGGCTTGCGCAGCACGTACCCGACCCCGCGCAGGGTGTGGATCAGTCGGGGCTGGGTGTTGTCGATCTTGCGCCGCAGGTAGGAGATGTAGGACTCGACGATGTTGTCGTCCCCGCGGAAGTCGTAGTTCCAGACGTGGTCCAGGATCTGCGCCTTGGACAGCACCCGGTTGGCGTTGAGCATCAGGTAACGCAGCAGCTTGAACTCGGTCGGCGACAGCTGCACCCGCTGGCCGGCCCGGTGCACCTCGTGGGTCTCCTCGTCCAACTCCAGGTCGGCGAAGGTGAGGCGGGAGGGGGCGTGTTCGCCGGTGACGGTACGCCGCAGCACCGCTCGGATCCGGGCGGTCAACTCCTCCAGGCTGAACGGCTTGGTGACGTAGTCGTCGCCGCCGAGGGTGAGCCCGCGGATCTTGTCGTCGGTGGCGTCGCGGGCGGTCAGGAAGACCACCGGGGTACGCGTACCGCCCTCGCGGAGCATCCGGATGACCTCGAAGCCGTCGAGGTCGGGCAGCATCACGTCGAGCACGACCAGGTCCGGCCGGTGCTCCCTGGCGGCGGTCAGCGCCCCGCTGCCGCTGGTCGCGGTGGCGACGTCGAAGCCCGCGAAGCGCAGACTCGCGGAGAGCAGCTCGAGAATGTTCGGGTCGTCCTCGACGACGAGCAGTCGAGCCTCGGTCTGGGTAGCCACCATGTCAGCCATCATCCGCGCCCCGGCTGCGGTCCCGCTGGACGGATGCTGGAAACAACCTGTGAGCGGACCGGCTCCGGGCGGAGGCTCAGCGGAGCAGCCGGCGCAGCCCGTCCAGCGCGCCGTCGAGCAGCCGGATCGCCGTCCGGAGCTGGGTGTCGGTGAGCCGCCCGGCGCGGACCAGCGCGCCCACCTCGACGGTGAACTCGGCGAGCCGCTGGTCGAACTCGGCGAGCAGGGGTGACTCGGCGCCCGCCGGCGGGCCGCCGTTGGCCGCAGGCCGGGCCGGCGGTGGCTCCCAGTGGGCCCGCCGGGTCTGCCGGGCCGCCTCGCGCAGCTCCCGCTTGAGGTCGCGCACCGAGCCGCGTACCTCGGTGCGGATCTCGCCGGCCAGGGCGGAGAGATCCTCCACGGAGGCGGCGATGTCCGATTCCAGGGTGGTCAGCTCGTCGGCGCGCTGCCGCAGCTCGGCGCGGCCCGCCTCGGTGATCTCGTAGACCTTGCGGCCGCCGGCGGCGGTGTGGGTGACCAGCCCCTCGACCTCCAGGCGTTGCAGCCGGGGATAGATGGTGCCGGCGCTCGGCGCGTACAGGCCGAGGAAGCGGTCCTCCAGCAGCCGGATCAGCTCGTAGCCGTGCTTCGGGCCGTCGTCGAGGAGCTTGAGCAGATAGAGCCGGAGCCGCCCGTGACTGAACACGGCGGTCACGGCAACTCCTCCACGTCGTCGGCGTCCTCGACGGGCCGGGCCAGCAGCGCGATGCTGCCGGACGTCGCGGACGCCCAGAGCTTACCCTCGCCCGCGCCGAGCACCCCGTGGCTGTCCTTCACCGAGCCGAACCCGAGGCCGCCGCCGGACACCTGCGGGAAGCCGCTGGTGATCCGGCCGGAGGTGGTGTGCAGGTGGACGGTGAGGTCGCTGTCCTCACGGACCCGGACGGTGATGCTGCCGGAGATGGCGCTGAGCCGGATGTCGCTGCCCCGGGGATTGTCGAGGTCGCAGGTGATCGACCCGGAGACCGCGTGGGCGCGCACCCGCTCAGGCGCGCTGTCGGCGAGGATCAGCTCGCCGGAGACTGTCTCCAGGTTGAGTTCGCCGCCCACGCCGAGCGCCTCCACCGGACCCGAGGTGACCTTGGCGGTGGTCTGACCGCGCAGCCCCATCAGGGTGACCTGGCCGGAGGTGACGTCGACCCGGGTGTCCCGGCGCAGGCCGGAGGCGACCAGCGAACCGGCCACCAGGTGCAGGTCGGCCAGCACGTGGGCCGGTACGGCGACGGAGACCTCGGCCCGGAACCGGCGGCCGAGCTGGCCCAGCCACCAGAGCACACCCGGCCAGCGGGGGTGCCGCTCGTGCCCGATGAACAGGCGGCCGTCGCGGTGCTCCACGATCACGGGCCGACGGCTGACCCGGGCGACGTCGATCCGGGCGGGGCCGTCGGTGGCGACCACGTTGAGCCGGCCGGCGACCAGCCGTACGTCGAGCCGGGTGACCGGCCCGTCCAGGGTGAGCCGCTGCGGGCTGTCGACCGTCCAGCTGGCCATGGCGTCCTCCCCTCGATGACGCGCCGGCGGCACGTCGAGCGACGGGAAGAAGCATAACGCGATACATCGCGACTGAACAAGACGGTCGCGAGATATATCGCGAAGGCGTCAGGCGGCCAGGTCCAGCGCGACCTCCCCACCGTTCGGCACCACGACCCCGTGGTCACCGGGACGCACCACTGACGGGAACTCCAGCACCGGGACGGCGGGCACCGGGCGGGCCGGGGTCAGGTGGATCACCGACTCGGCGGCCCTCGCCAGCACCCGCCGGTCGGCGTCCGTGGCCGGGTGCAGCGCGCCGGCCACCACCACCGACACGGTCAGGTTCCGGGCGGCCACCACCCGACGCAGCGACTCCCAGAGCGTCTCGTCACCGAGGAAGGCGGCCACGGTGGTCGGGTCGCCGGCGTACCGGTAGGTGAGGCGCAGCGGCACGACGGGCGCCCCGGCGTCGACCGCGGCCTGGAACATCGCCGGCCGGAACCCCCGCCCGGGCCGGCAGTCGGCCGAGTCGCCGCACCAGGTCGTGCCCTCCGGAAAGACCGCCACCGAGTGCCCGGCGCGCAGCGCGGCGGCCACCCGCCCCACCGCGGCCGGCAGGCCACGCGGCCGGGACCGGTCCACGAAGATCGTGCCGGCAGCGGCGGCCAGCGGCCCCACCACGGGCCACTCCCGCACCTCCCGCTTGGCGAGCATCCGGGCCGGCCCGACCGCGAGCACCGCGAGGACGTCCAGCCAGGAAAGGTGGTTGGCGACCAGCAGGGCCCGCCGGCGCGGCAGCCGGCCCCGGACCACCAGCCGCACGCCGAGGGCGCGCAGGGTGCCCCGGGCCCAGCCGCGCAGCGCGGCCCGCCGCTCCCACGTGGGCAGCAGCGGCAGCAGTACGACCAGCCCGATCCCGGCCAGCAGCATCCCGACCACTCCCAGCAGCCGCCCCGCCCGGCGCGGGAGCGACACGGCCGGCCCGGCGGCGGCCGGCAGGCACCACGGCCCGCAGCCCGAGGTGGGCCGCCACAGCTCGTCGACGGTCACGACGGCTCCGCACCGAGGAAGTGCCGCAGGTAACGCGGGTTCATCCGGTCCATCGAGAGCAGCACGTAGAAGTCGGCGCAGCCGAATTCCGGGTCGTACGCCGGCTCCCCGCAGACCCAGGCGCCGAGCCGCAGGTAGCCGCGGAGCAGCGGCGGGACCAGCGCCCGGCGCCCGGCCGGAGACAGAGCCAGGTCGACGGCGGCCGGCGCCTCGGCGAACCACGGGCGGCGGGGGGTGACCCGCAGCGGCGGCGGGGCGAGGTGCCGGGCGGCGACCTGGGTCCACACCTCGGCGGCCGCCGTCCCGCCGTCGGTCACCGACACCGAGGCGCAGCCGCCGAGCCAGCGCGACCCGCGCAGGTGCAGGTAGCGGGCGATGCCGGCCCACATCAGGTTGATCACGGCGCCGGAGCGGTGGTCCGGGTGCACGCAGGAGCGGCCCGCCTCGACCAGGTCGTCGCGGAGCGGGGCGAGCGCGGCCAGGTCGAACTCACCGTCGGAGTACGGGCGGTGCGCGCGGCCGGGCGGCAGCAGCCGGTAGGTGCCGACCACCTCGTCGGTGCCCTCCCGCAGCACGACCAGGTGGTCGCAGTGCTCGTCGAACTCGTCGGTGTCGAGCCCGGCGGCCCCGGGGTGCAGGGTCGCGCCGAGCTCGGTGGCGAACACCTCGTGACGCAGGCGTTGCGCGGCCGCGACCAGAGCCGGGTCGTCGGCGATCAGCAGGGTGTAACCGCTGGTCGTGATGGGTGCGCCAGCGGCATGTAGAACGGCCATGGGTATCTGTGTAGGTGCCGCGGGTTGCCGGTCCCGGTGGTGAGGGGTGTCGATCCGGTGAACGGCAATCGGCGCTCCGGTCCCGGCTCCCACCTGCGGCGGGCCGCGAGGTGGGGCGCCAGCCACCCGTGCCGGCCGAGCCGCGACCGCCGTGCGAGGCTTGCCGGGCCGGGTCCGGCGATCCCGCCGGCACCCGGACCACCCGCGGAGGACAAACATGATCATCGAGTCCCGCTTCCACGGGCCAGCCGGCTCGGGCAACGGCGGCTGGAGCGCCGGGATCTTCGCGGCTGCGGTCGACGACCGGGGGCCGGTGGAGGTCACCCTGCGCAAGCCACCCCCGCTGGAGACCCCGCTGGCCGCCGTCGACGGCGAGGTACGCGACCCGGACGGCCAGGTGATCGCGCAGGTACGCCGGGTCGAGGCGTTCAGTGCCGTGGTCCCGCCGGTGGACCGGCCGACGGCCGAGGCGGCCGCGAAGGCGTACCCGGGGCTGACGGCCCACCCCTTCCCCGGCTGCTACGTGTGCGGCCCGGAGAATCCGGACGGGCTGTGGATCTTCCCGGGCCGGCTGCCGGACGGGCGGACCGCCGCGCCGTTCCGCGCCCCGGCCGACGTGGTGCCGGCGACGGTCTGGGCGGCGCTGGACTGCCCCGGCGGCTGGGCGGTGATCGCGCCTGGGCGCCCGTACGTCCTGGGTCGGATCGCCGCGGTGGTCACGGCGCTGCCGCGTCCCGGCGAGGAGTGCGTGGTGACCGGCGCGATGGTCGGCGGCGAGGGGCGCAAGGCCGAGGTCCACTCCAGCCTCTACGGCCCCGACGGGGCACTGCTCGGGTACGCCCGGGCCACCTGGATCGCGCTGCCGGCGGCCTGACCTCTCCTCCCTGAGGACGACCACCTCCTGCTTGGGGCGGAGGCCGAGGTCCGCGTCCTGCCTGATTGACCAGGTTGCGCGGGGTTGCCAGGCTGTGCCACGGCGCTTTCCGCAACCGCGCCCCCACCGGCGCGTCCGCGCCGTGCGAGGAGAGGAGAACGATGTCCGACGGGCAGTCAAGCCCCAGCGCCGGACAGATCGTGGTGTCCGGGCTGACCAAGCAGTACAAGAACGTCCGGGCGGTCGACAATCTGTCCTTCACCGTCGAGCCGGGTCGGGTGACCGGCTTCCTGGGCCCGAACGGCGCCGGCAAGACCACCACCCTGCGCATGCTGCTCAACCTGGTCACCCCGACCGCCGGCCACGCGACCATCGGCGGCCACCGGTACGCCGACCTGGCCGACCCGCTGCGCTCGGTGGGCGCGGTGCTGGAGGCGTCCAGCGCGCACAAGGGCCGCACCGGGATCAACCACCTGCGGGTGATCTGCGCGGCGGCCGGCCTGCCCCGCGAGCGGGCCGACGAGGTGCTCGCGCTGGTGGGGCTGACCCCGGCGGCGAAGCGCAAGTTCAAGGGCTACTCGCTGGGCATGAAGCAGCGGCTCGGCATCGCCGCCGCGATGCTCGGCGACCCGCGGGTGCTGATCCTCGACGAGCCGGCCAACGGCCTCGACCCGGAGGGCATCCGCTGGATGCGCGGCGTCCTCAAGGGGCTGGCCGCCGAGGGGCGCACCGTGCTGGTCTCCAGCCATCTCCTCTCCGAGATGCAGCTGCTCGCCGACGACGTGGTGATCATCGCGGCCGGCCGGCTGGTCCGGCAGGGGCCGGTGGACCAGGTGATCGGCTCGATGGCGCACGGCACCCGGGTCCGGGTACGCACCCCGCAGGCCGAGGAGCTGGCCACGGCGCTGCGCGAGCAGGCGGCCACCGTGCACAAGGACGAGCACGGCGCGCTGCTGGTCTCCGGGATCGACGCCCCGACGGTCGGCCGGGTCGCCCTGAGCGCGAAGGTGGAACTGCACGAGCTGACCACCGAACGCCCTGACCTGGAAGGCGTCTTCCTGGAACTGACGGCCGGAAAGGCGGAGATCCGATGAACCTGGTCCGATCCGAGCTGCTCAAGATCCGTACCACCAGCACCTGGTGGCTGCTGGGCATCGGGGCGTTCCTCGCCACGGCCCTGGCCTTCTCCATCAATGCCTGGGCCACGCACAGTGTCCTGAGCGGCCCGAGGGAGGACGGCAGCGCTCTCGGTGTGCAGACGAGCGCCCCGGCCCTGGCGGCCAACCTCTACACCTCCGGGCAGTACCTCGGGCTGTTCTTCGTGATGCTGATCGGCATCCTGATGGTCACCAACGAGTTCTTCCACCAGACGGCGACCACCACCTTCCTCACCACGCCGCGCCGCACGTCGGTGATCCTCGCCAAGCTCGGCGCGGCATCGCTGCTCGGCTTCGGCTTCTGGTTGGCCACCACGGTGCTCGACCTGCTCGCCGGGGCGGCCTTCCTGTCCCTGGACGGCCACGGCACCCAGCTCGGCGAGTGGGACGTGCAGCGTGCGCTGCTGTTCAACCTGCTGGCGTACGCGGTCTGGACGAGCCTCGGGGTCGGCATCGGGACGCTGATCCCCAACCAGCTCGGCGCGGTGATCACCGCGGCGGTGCTCTACCTGATCGGCACCGAGATCGTGCAGGGCCTCTTCCTCCTGTTGGCCCACTTGCTCGACAACCAGGCCTTGACCAAGTGGATGGTCGTCTGGCCGGCCACCGCCTCCCGGGTGATGATCGGCGGGGAAGCCAACGAGTTCTTCCCCGCCTGGTGGGTCGGCGCCCTCGTGCTGGCGGGGTACGCCCTGGTCAGCGGGGTCAGCGGCATCCTGATCACGCGGCGGCGGGACATCGCCTGAGCCGTACCCGAAACGGCCCCGGTGGGCGTCACCCACCGGGGCCGTTCTGGTCCCTGGGCGATAGCAGGAGTCGACGGGGCGCGCAGCGTTTGTCGAACTTCTGGCGTCTTCTGTGAAACGGGCCACCAGCCGGAGGCGAGAATGCTCTTGCGATTCGCACGGCGTAGCCTGGGACCCGTCCGTGCGCCCATTTCCGGGCACCGGCGGACACCGCGTGCATACGAACCGGCGTGAAAGAGGCGATCAGCGGCCGTGTCGACCCAGCAAACTTCGCAGGAGAATCCACTGGCGGGTTTCGGCCCGAACGAGTGGATCGTCGAGGAGATGTACCAGCGCTATCTCGCCGACCCCTCGAGCGTGGACTCGGCCTGGCACGACTTCTTCGCCGACTACCGGCCGGGCCCCGGCGCCGCCACCCCGCGCCCCGACGGCAAGGTCACGCCGGCCGCCCGCCCGGAGCCGGGCGAGCAGCAGGAGGCCGTGGCCAGCGTGGCCCAGCAGCCGGCCCCGGCCAAGCCGGCCCCCGCCGCCAAGGCCGCCCCCGCGAAGCCGGCTGCCAAGCCGGCGGCGAAGCCCGCCGCCAAGCCGGCCGCCAAGGCCCCGACCGCGACCGCCGCCGGCACCACCCCGCTGCGCGGGGTCGCCGCCAAGATCGTGCAGAACATGGACGCCTCGCTCGCCGTGCCGACCGCCACGAGCGTGCGCGCGGTCCCGGCGAAGCTGCTGGTCGACAACCGCATCGTGATCAACAACCACCTGGCCCGCGGGCGCGGCGGCAAGGTGAGCTTCACCCACCTGGTCGGGTACGCGATGGTCCGGGCGCTGGTCGAGCACCCGGAGATGAACAACTCCTACGCCGAGGTCGACGGCAAGCCGGCGGTGGTCCGCCCCGAGCACGTCAACCTGGGCATCGCCATCGACCTGGCCAAGCCGGACGGCACCCGCACCCTGGTGGTCCCGTCCATCAAGGCGTGCGAGCAGATGGACTTCCGGCAGTTCTGGCAGGCGTACGAGGACGTGGTCCGGCGCGCCCGCCGCAACGAGCTGACCATGGAGGACTACTCCGGCACCACCATCTCGCTGACCAACCCGGGCGGCATCGGCACGGTCCACTCGATCCCGCGCCTGATGCAGGGCCAGAGCGCCATCATCGGCGTCGGCGCGATGGAGTACCCGGGGCCGTACCAGGGCATGAGCGAGGCCACCCTGGCCGAGCTGGCGGTCAGCAAGGTCATCACGCTGACCAGCACGTACGACCACCGGATCATCCAGGGCGCGCAGTCCGGCGAGTTCCTCAAGGTGATGCACGAGCTGCTGCTCGGCGAGCGCGGCTTCTACGACCAGATCTTCACCTCGCTGCGCATCCCGTACGAGCCGGTGCGCTGGATGCAGGACGTGGCCGTCAACTCCGAGGGCCAGATCAACAAGACCGCGCGGGTGCACGAGCTGATCCACGCGTACCGGGTGCGGGGCCACCTGATGGCCGACACCGACCCGCTGGAGTTCAAGATCCGCAAGCACCCGGACCTGGACGTCCTCCAGCACGGGCTGACCCTGTGGGACCTGGACCGGGTCTTCCCGGTCAACGGTTTCGCCGGCAGGCAGCGGATGAAGCTGCGCGAGATCCTCGGCGTGCTGCGCGACTCGTACTGCCGCCGGGTCGGCATCGAGTACATGCACATCCAGGACCCGGAGGAGCGCCGCTGGATCCAGGAGCGGATCGAGCGCAAGTACGAGAAGCCGTCCCCGGACGAGCAGAAGCACGTGCTCAACCGGCTCAACGCCGCCGAGGCGTTCGAGACCTTCCTGCAGACCAAGTACGTCGGCCAGAAGCGCTTCTCGCTGGAGGGCGGCGAATCGCTGATCCCGCTCCTCGGCGAGGTGCTCGAGTGCTCCGCCGAGGGCGGGCTGGACGAGGTCGTCATCGGCATGGCCCACCGCGGCCGGCTCAACGTGCTGGCCAACATCGTCGGCAAGCCGTACGAGAAGATCTTCTCCGAGTTCGAGGGGCACCTCGACCCGCGCTCCACACAGGGCTCGGGCGACGTGAAGTACCACCTCGGCCAGAACGGCAAGTTCACCACCCCGAACGGCGAGCACGCGGTCAAGGTGTCGCTCGTGGCGAACCCGTCGCACCTGGAGGCCGTGGACCCGGTGCTGGAGGGCATCGTCCGGGCGAAGCAGGACCGGATAGACCTCAAGCTGGAGGGCTACACCGTGCTGCCGCTGGCGGTGCACGGCGACGCGGCCTTCGCCGGCCAGGGCGTGGTCGCCGAGACGCTCAACCTGTCGCAGCTGCGCGGCTACCGCACCGGCGGCACGGTGCACGTGGTGGTCAACAACCAGGTCGGCTTCACCACCGCCCCGGAGTACAGCCGGTCCAGCCTCTACAGCACCGATGTCGCGCGGATGATCCAGGCGCCGATCTTCCACGTCAACGGCGACGACCCGGAGGCCGTCGTCCGGGTGGCCCGGCTCGCCTTCGAGTACCGGCAGGCGTTCAACAAGGACGTCGTGATCGACCTGGTCTGCTACCGCCGGCGCGGGCACAACGAGGGCGACGACCCGTCGATGTCCAACCCGCAGATGTATCTGATCATCGACTCGAAGCGGTCGGTCCGGAAGCTCTACACCGAGGAGCTCATCGGGCGGGGTGACATCACCGTGGAGGACGCGGAGGAGCTGCTGCGCGACTACCAGGCACAGCTCGAGCGGGTCTTCAAGGCCACCCGGGACGCGGCCACCACGCCGCGCCAGCTCAGCCGGCCGCGCCACGAGGAGGAGCCGGAGCCGCAGGTCGACACCGCCACCGACGCCGCCTTGATCAAGGCCATCGGCGAGGCGCACGTCAACCTGCCCGAGGGCTTCACTCCGCACAAGCGGATCCAGCAGCTGCTGGACCGGCGGGCCAAGATGTCTGTCGAGGGCGGCATCGACTGGGGCTTCGGCGAGATCATCGCGTTCGGCGCGCTGCTGCACGACGGGGTCACCGTCCGGCTCGCCGGGCAGGACTCCCGCCGCGGCACCTTCGTCCAGCGGCACGCCTCGGTCGTCGACTCGAAGACCGGCGACGACTTCCTTCCGCTGCAGTCGCTCACCGCCGACGGCGAGCGGTCCCGCTTCTTCGTCCACGACTCGCTGCTGTCCGAGTACGCCGCGATGGGCTTCGAGTACGGCTACTCGGTGGAGAACGTCAACGCGCTGGTCTGCTGGGAGGCCCAGTTCGGTGACTTCGTCAACGGCGCCCAGTCGGTGATCGACGAGTTCGTCTCCTCGGGCGAGGTCAAGTGGGGCCAGCGCTCCGCGGTCACCCTGCTGCTGCCGCACGGCCACGAGGGCCAGGGCCCGGACCACACCTCCGGCCGCCCGGAGCGGTTCCTTCAGCTCTGCGCCGAGGACAACATGCGGGTGGCCATCCCGACCACCCCGGCGAACTACTTCCACCTGCTACGCCGCCAGGCCCTGTCGCCGAAGCGCAAGCCGCTGGTGGTGTTCACGCCGAAGTCGCTGCTGCGGCACAAGCTCTGCGTGTCGCCGGTGGAGGACTTCGCCTCGGGCACCTTCCAGCCGGTCCTGCGGGACACCGCCGCCACGGCACCGGGGCAGGTGAAGCGGGTGCTGCTCTGCTCGGGCAAGGTCTACTACGACCTGTTCCAGGCCCGGCAGGAGCGGGGGATCACGGACACCGCGATCCTCCGGATGGAGCAGCTCTACCCGCTGCCCGTGGAGGAGATCCGGGCCGCCCTGGCGCAGTACCCGAACGCGGAGGACTTCGCCTGGGTCCAGGAGGAGCCGGCCAACCAGGGTGCCTGGTCGTTCGTCGCGCTCAACCTGCTGGAGCACCTGAGCGACGTCCGGCTGCGCCGCATCTCCCGCCCGGCCGCCGCCGCCCCGTCGGTCGGCTCGGCGAAGATGCACGACGTCGAGCAGACCGCGCTGATCGAGGCGGCTCTCCCCCGCCCGTGACCTGACCGCACTGTGAGCCGGGGCAGCGACCGTACGACGGCCGCTGCCCCGCTCGCGTGGCGGCCCCTTTCTTCCCGAGAGGACAGACATGTACTTCACCGACCGTGGCATCGAGGAGCTGGTCGAGCGCCGGCGCGACGAGCAGGTCAGCATGGAGTGGCTGGGCGAACGGCTGCGCGACTTCGTCGACCTGAACCCCGAGTTCGAGACCCCGATCGAGCGCTTCGCCACCTGGCTGGCCCGCCTCGACGACGAGGACGAGGACTGACCGTGACGGATTGACGGCGGGCCGTCCCCTGGCGTCCACTGGAGAGCAGCGTCCAGAGTCCGACGAGGACACGCCGGACCACACGCCGCCCGACGCCAGGGAGGCGAAGATGAATCCCGAACCCCGCAAGCCGCCGCAGGACGCGGTGACGGTACGCCACCTGCGCCTCGGCATCGGATCCGTCGGCATCGCACTGCCGGTCGTGCTGGTGGTGGGTCACCTGGTCGCGGCCCGCCGGCTCACCCTGCTCGACTCGCTCAGCAGCTACTACCACACCGAGATGCGCGACGTCTTCGTCGGCTCGCTGTGCGCCGTCGGGGTGTTCCTGATCGCCTATCGATACCGCCGGCCGGACGACACGCTCGGCACCGTCGCCGGGGTGCTGGCGGTCGCGGTGGCCCTCTTCCCCACCACGGCAGGCGCGCCATCCGGCACCACCAGCCACAGCGACCGGATCATCGGCACGGTGCACCAGGTCGCCGCCGCGGCGCTCTTCGTGCTCCTCGCGGCCTTCTGCCTCTTTCTCTTCACCCGCCCCGACCGGGTCGGGGTGCCGCCGTCCCGGTCGGCGGTCCGGTTCCACCGCCTCTGCGGCGGGCTCATCCTGGCGGCGATCGCGCTCGCGCTGGCCAGCACGCAGCTCCCCGCGGACGTACGGCAGGCGGCCAAGCCGGTGCTGTGGTGCGAGACCGTCGCCGTGTTCGCCTTCGGGGCGGCCTGGGTGGCGAAGAGCGACGCGCTGTTCCGAGCCGCGGAGACGACCGACGAGATCGGTGCGGAACCGGACACCCGGCCCGCCGCGCCGACAACGTCCTGACCCGGAACGGGCCGTCGGCCGGCGGGCACAAGGACCCGGGCGAGGGACCGCGCGAACCTTGTAGCGTGAGGTCGTGGCGCGCAGCGTGTACCTGACCGGCGTGGGGTCGGGCGGGGGCAAGTCGACCGTCGCGCTCGGGCTGGCCGAGCTGCTGTCCCGGCAGGTCGAGCGGATCGGCGCGTTCCGGCCACTGGTTCCCGGCACCGGCCCCGACCAGATCCTCGCCCTGCTCACCGAGCGCTACCGGGTGGAGCTGCCGGTCGACGAGCTGCACGGCTCGACGTACGCGGAGGCCACCGCGCTGGTCGCGGACGGCCGGCGGGAGGAGCTGATCTCCCGGATCGTCGCCCGCTACCGTGCGGTGGAGCGGCGCTGCCCGGCGGTGGTCGTGGTGGGCAGCGACTTCGCCGACGGGGACGGCGCCGGCCCGCGCGAGCTGGCCTTCAACGCCCGGCTCGCCACCGAGTTCGGCAGCGTGGTGGTGCCGGTGATCGACGGGTTCGGCCAGCAGCCCGAGGCGATCGCGGCGGCGGTGCGCGGGGCGTACCACGACCTGGCGGACCTGGGCGCGACCGTGGTGGCCGTGGTGGCCAACCGGGTGCCCGGGCCGATGACGCTGCCCGAGCTGCCCGTCCCCGCGTACGCGATCCCGGAGGTGCCGGCCGTGTCGGCGCCGACGGTGGCCGAGGTGGCGGCGGCGCTCGGCGCCACCCTGCTCTCCGGCGACGACGCCGCGCTCGACCGGGACGTGCTCGACTACGTGGTGGGCGCGGCGCACGTGCCCACCCTGCTGGACCACCTGACCGACGGAGCGTTGGTGATCACCCCCGGCGACCGGGCCGACCTGCTGGTGGCGGCCGGCGCCGCGCACGTAGCCGGGCAGGTATCCCTGGCCGGCCTGGTGCTCACCCTCGGCGAGCAGCCCGACCCGCGGGCGATGCGGCTGGTCGAGCGGCTGAACACCGGGCTCGCCGTGCTCTCGGTGGCCAGCGACAGTTACGACACGGTCGCGTCGTCCAGCCGGATCGAGGGCCGGCCCAGCACGGCGAACCCGCGCAAGGTGGAGGCGGCGCTCGGCGCCTTCGAGCGCTGCGTGGACACCGTGGACCTGGCCGGCCGGCTGCGGGTCAGCCGCTCCGGGCGGATCACCCCGCTGATGTTCGAGAACGACCTGATCGACCGGGCCCGGGCACAGCGCCGGCGGCTCGTGCTGCCGGAGGGCGCGGAGGAGCGCATCCTGCGCGCGGCGGAGATCCTGCTGCGCCGGGGCGTCGCCGACCTCACCCTGCTCGGCCGCCCCGACGACATCGCCCGGCGTACCCGGGAGCTGGGCGTGGACATCGGCGACGCGCAGGTGGTCGACCCGGTCGGCAGCGAGTGGCGGGACGAGTTCGCCGCCGAGTACGCGGCGCTCCGCGCACACCGGGGCATGACTCCCGAGCTCGCCCACGACGTCGTCGCCCAGCCCAACTACTTCGGCACCATGATGGTGCGGACCGGGCGCGCCGACGGCATGGTCTCCGGCGCCACCCACACCACCGCGGCCACCATCCGGCCGGCCTTCGAGATCATCCGGACCGTGCCGGACGTCTCGGTCGCCTCCAGCGTCTTCTTCATGCTGCTAGCCGACCGGGTGCTGGTCTACGGCGACTGCGCGGTCAACCCGGACCCCGACGCCGCCCAGCTCGCCGACATCGCCATCTCGTCGGCCGACACGGCGGCCCGGTTCGGCATCGAACCGCGGGTGGCGATGTTGTCGTACTCGACCGGCGACTCCGGTTTCGGCGCGGACGTGGAGAAGGTCGCGGCGGCCACCAAGCTGGTCCGGGAGCGCCGGCCGGAGCTGCTGGTGGAGGGCCCCATCCAGTACGACGCGGCGATCGACCCGCAGGTGGCGGCCACCAAGCTGCCGGACAGCCCGGTGGCGGGGCGGGCGACCGTGTTCATCTTTCCGGACCTGAACACCGGCAACAACACGTACAAGGCGGTGCAGCGGTCGGCCGGCGCGGTGGCGGTCGGCCCGGTCATGCAGGGCCTGCGGCGGCCGGTCAACGACCTGTCCCGGGGGGCCACCGTGCCGGACATCGTCAACACGGTGGCGATCACCGCCATCCAGGCCGCCGCGTCGTCCGAGGAGGTCGCGTGACCGACCGGATCCTGGTCCTCAACTGCGGGTCGTCGTCGGTCAAATACCGGCTGTACGACGGCGAGGAGGTCCGCGACAAGGGCACCGTCGAGCGGATCGGCGAGCCGGGCGGTGGGCCGGTCGACCACGAGAGCGCGGTACGGGAGATCATCGACCGGCTCGACCTGGACGGGCTGGCCGGGATCGGGCACCGGGTGGTGCACGGCGGCCGGACGTTCAGCGAGCCGGTGCTGATCGACGACGGGGTCATCGCCGCGATCGAGGACCTGGTGCCGCTCGCGCCGCTGCACAACCCGGTCAACCTGGCCGGTATCCGGGTCGCCCGGGGGGCGCTGCCGGACACTCCGCAGGTCGCCGTCTTCGACACCGCGTTCCACCACACGCTGCCCGAGGCCGCCGCCGCGTACGCCATCGACCGGGCGACCGCCGACCGGTACGGCATCCGCCGGTACGGCTTCCACGGCACCTCGCACGCGTACGTCTCCCGGCGCACCGCCGAACTGCTCGACCGGCCGTACGCGGAGCTGAACACGATCACCCTGCACCTGGGCAACGGGGCGAGCGCCTGCGCGGTCCGCGGCGGGCGGAGCGTGGCCACCTCGATGGGCATGTCCCCGCTGGAGGGGCTGGTCATGGGCACCCGCAGCGGTGACCTGGACCCGACCGTCATCTTCCACCTGCGCCGGGAGGCCGGGATGGGCGTGGACGAGATCGACGACCTGCTCAACCACCGCAGCGGCCTGCTCGGCCTGACCGGGGTCAACGACATGCGCGAGGTGCTGGCCCGCCGGGACGCCGGCGACGCGGCCGCCGCGCTCGCCTTCGACGTCTACCGCCACCGGATCACGGCGTACGTGGGCGCGTACTACGCCCTGCTCGGGCGGGTCGACGCGGTCACCTTCACCGCCGGGGTCGGCGAGCACGCCGCACCGGTCCGGGCCGCGTCACTGGCGGGCCTGGACCGACTGGGAATCGCAGTGGACCCGGCGCGCAACGACGGCACCGGCGACCGGGTGATCTCCCCCGACGGTGCCGAGGTCACCGTCTGCGTGATCCGTACCGACGAGGAGCGCGAGATCGCCCGGGAGACCCGGGACGTGCTCGGCTCACCCGGCTGAGCTGCTGGCGGGCGGTCCGAGCCGTGCCGCGGCAGCGGGCACCGCGGTCGCCATACATGGGTATCCGCTCGCTGTGGAGCTGCTGGCACAAACGATTCACCGACCCGACCGGCCGCCCCTCGCAGCTCGGTCGCCAGCCCGGACCGGCCGCCCCTCGGCGGGCCGGGCAAGCACGTTTCCGCGACCGCTGCAGCGCCTCGGCCCGGCCGCCGGAGCGATGGAGCGCCGGCGGCGGCTCAGGCCAGCGCCAGCCAGGCGACCAGGGCGACGATCACCACGGCGACGGCGATGCCGGCGATCAACGGCAGCCGGGACGGGGCCTGCGCCGCCGCGGCTCGATCGGGCGAATCGACGAAGGCGCGGAACTGGGCCGTGTTGCCGCTCGGGTCGGTGTAGTTCTCAGCCATGGGGGTGACGCTAGCGAAGCTCGTCCACCCGAGCGGTTCTTCGCCCCGCCGGTGGCCACGACACGATCCGGCCGGCTGAGGCATGTTGGCCAGGTGGCGGCGATGCTCGGTCCAGAAGTCCAGGCCGCATCGGCCACTCGGCCGCCTACCGTGAAGACGTGAAAGTGCTGCGGCTGGTCGCCGCGCTGGTGCCGGCGCTGCTCGCCGGTTGTGGTTCGGCCACCGCCGCGACCGGTGACCCCATCCCGCCAGCTGTCCGGCAGGCCCCGCAGCCGGCGTACCCCGTCGGCGTGCGGCAGTTCGTCGTCGACCCGGGCGGCCCCCGGCCGCTGCCCGTCACCGTCTGGTACCCGGCTGAGCCGGCCGGCCCGGCCGTACCGACCGGTCTGGCGACGGCAACCACGCCGTCGACGACGCCCGCAGCAACGCCGTCGATCACGCCGTCGATCACGCCGTCGATCACGCCGTCGATCCCGGGCACGCCGGTCGTCCGGCCGGGCGCGACGGTGGCCGCCGGGCGGTTCCCGGTGGTGATCTACAGCCACGGGCTGCGCAGCCTGCCCGAACTGCACGCCCCGCTGACCACCCGCTGGGCGGCCGCCGGCTTCGTGGTGGCCGCGCCGACCTTTCCGCGTACCAACCTGCGGGCGCGGGACTTCACCCGGAATGACGTCCGCAACCAGCCCGCCGACGGCTGGCGGCTGATCCGCCATCTGGTACGCCTCGACACCCGCCGCGGCGACCCGCTCGCCGGGCACCTGGCCGTCGACCGGATCGCCGCGGCCGGCCACTCGGCGGGCGGCTTCACGACGGCCGGCATGTTCACCTCGGGGCACCCGGCCCGGCTGCGCTCCGGGATCGTGCTCGCCGGCGGTGAGCTGGCCGGCAGCTTCGCCGGACCGGTGGCGCCGATGCTGTTCGTGCACGGCGGCGCCGACCCGATCGTGCCGGAGTCGGTCGGCCGGGCCGCGTACGCCCGCGCGCCCGGGCCGGCCGCCTTCCTGAGCCTCCCCGGCCAGGGCCACGGCGAGTATCTGATCCCCGGCCGTCCCGGCTTCCCCCAGGTCCTCGCCACCACCACCGACTTCCTCCGGTGGACCCTCTACGGCGACCGGGCCGCCCTGCACCGCCTCCCCACCGACGCCCACCTTCCCGGCACCACCACCCTCACCACCCGCCTCCCCCGCTGACCCGTCCTCGGTGGGCGGATCCCGGGCCGGTGAACCCGGGTCACGAGGCAGAATCGGCTTCATGCTGCGTCGCCGTGCCGCGCTGGCCATCGCCACCCTGTTCACCGCGGGTCTGGCCGGCTGTGCGATCCACCCGGCCGAGCGCGCCGCACCGAGCGTGTCACCGAAGGCGACCACTCCGGCGCCGCGGCCACCCGCCGGGCACGCCCCCACCGAGAGCTTCGCCGTCGGCGTACGCCAGCTGAAGCTGAACCGCGACGGCGACCGCGCCCTGCCGGTGACCGTCTGGTACCCGGCGCGGGGCGCGGCCGGCGGCGCGCCGGAGCGCTCGGCCCCGGCGGCGACCGGGCGGTTCCCGGTGATGATGTTCAGCCACGGGCTGGGTGCCCGGCCGGAGGACTACCAGCTGCTGCTGAGCCGCTGGGCGGCGGCCGGGTTCGTGGTGGCCGCGCCCCGGTTCCCGCACACCGGCACGGGCGGCGACGGCAACGTGCTCGACGTGCTCAACCAGCCGGCCGACGTGTCGTACGCGCTGACCCAGGTGCTGGCCCTCGACGAGAAGCCCGACGACCCGCTGCGCGGCCGGCTGGCCACCGACCGGGTGGCCGCGGCCGGGCACAGCGCGGGCGGGGTGACCACGATCGGGCTGTTCACCGCCGGCCGGGACGACCGGCTGGACGCCGGCATCGTCTTCGCCGGTACCGCGCTCGGCGTCGGCACCGGCTTCGCCGGGGCGGCCGCGCCGCAGCTCTTCGTGCACGGCCGGGCCGACGAAGTGGTGGACTACGCCGCCGGCAAGGCGGTCTACGACGCGGTGCCCTGGCCGAAGGCGATGCTGAGCCTGCCCAAGGGCGACCACGGCCGTGCCCTGCTCAGCGACGGCAAGGCGCTGCGGGTGGTCGCCGACACCACCGTCGAGTTCCTGCGCTGGACGCTCTACGGGGACGCGGCGGCGAAGAAACGGCTCCCGGCGGACGCCAGCCGAGGCGGCCTGGCCACCCTCGACAACCACCTCTGAGCGCAGCGTTCAGGCGGTGTGGTCGATGACGACCTTGCCGAAGACGTCACCCGAGGCGAGGCGGGCGAAGGCGTCCTCGATCCGGCTGAACGGCACCACACTGTCGACCACCGGGCGTACCTCGCGCTCGGCGCAGAACGCGAGCAGTTCGGTGAGCTCGCCCGGGGTGCCCATCGAGGTGCCGAGGATCTCCAGCTGCATGGCGAAGACCCGGCGCAGGTTGACCTTGGGCTCGTGCCCGGCGGTGGCCCCGGAGACCACGATCCGGGCCATCGGCGCGGCCGACTTCAGCGAGTGGTCGAAGGTGGCCGCCCCGACCGTCTCGATCACCACGTCGACCCGCTCGGGCAGCCGGGCGCCCGGCTCCAGCGCGGTCGCGCCCAGCTCGGCGATCCGCTCCCGCTTCGCGGCGTCGCGGCTGGTCGCGTACACCCGCTTGCCGAGCGCGACGGCGAGCGCGACGGCGGCGGTGGCCACGCCCCCGCCGGCCCCCTGCACCAGCACCGACTCACCGTCGGCCACCCGGCCCTTGGTGGTGAGCATCCGCCACGCCGTGAGCCAGGCCGTGGGCAGGCAGGCCGCGTCGGTAGCCGACAGGCCGTCCGGCAGCGGCAGCAGGTTCATCCGGGGTACGGCCACCCGCTCGGCGAAGGTGCCGGGAAAGTGCTCGGAGAGGATGGAGACCCCGCGCGGGTCGCCCAGGGTGGGCACCACCGGGTAGATGACCACCTCGTTGCCGTCCGGGTCGGTGCCGGCCGCGTCGCAGCCCAGGATCATCGGGAGCTGGTCGCCGCTCAGGCCCACCCCGCGCAGCGACCAGAGGTCGTGGTGGTTGAGCGAGCTGGCTCGCACCTGCACGGTGACCCAGTCCGGGTCGGGGTGGGTCGGCTCGGGGCGGTCGCCGACGGTGAGCGCGGTGAGCGGGTTGTCGGCGTCGAAGGCCGAGGCATAGGCGGCACGCATGATCGGCACCGTAACAAGGAGAGCAGGCGTTAAGAAGGGCCCCTTCCTATGCAAAATGCGATAAGAAGGGGCCCTTCCTTACACGTCAGCGGCGGGCGACCCCGTCGCGACGGGCGGCCTCGGCGACGGCCTCGGCGACGGCCGGGGCGACCCGCGGGTCCAGCGGGGAGGGCACGATGGCCTCCGCGGTGAGCGTCTCCGCGACCACGCCGGCGATGGCGTCGGCCGCGGCCACCTTCATCCCGTCGGTGATCCGGGTGGCCCGGGCGTCCAGCGCGCCCCGGAACACACCGGGGAAGGCGAGCACGTTGTTGATCTGGTTGGGGTAGTCGCTGCGCCCGGTGGCGACCACCGCGACGTGCCGGGCGGCGACCTCGGGGTGCACCTCCGGGGTGGGGTTGGCGAGCGCGAACACGATCCCGCCCGGGGCCATCCCGGCCACCGCCTGCTCGGGGATCTGCCCGCCGGAGACACCGACCAGCACGTCCGCGCCGCGCAGCGCCTCGGTGACGTCGCCCTGCCGGCCGTCGGCGTTGGTGGTCTCGGCCAGCTCGGCCTTGGTGCCGGTCAGCTCGCGGTGCCGGCCGATGATGCCCTTGGAGTCGCAGACCACCACCTGGTCCGGATTCACACCCCCGGCGATCAGCATCTTCGTCACCGCGACGCCGGCCGCGCCGGCCCCGCTGACCGCCACCCGCAGATCGCCAAGTTTGCGGTTGAGCAGGGTCGCCGCGTTGCGCAGCGCGGCCAGCACCACGATCGCGGTGCCGTGCTGGTCGTCGTGGAAGACCGGGATCGACAGCGCCTCGTCCAGCCGGCGTTCCACCTCGAAGCAGCGCGGGGCGCTGATGTCCTCCAGGTTGATCCCGCCGAACGAGGGGGCGAGCGCCCGGACCGTCGCGACGATCTCGTCCACGTCCTGGGTGTCCAGGCAGACCGGCACCGCGTCCACGCCCGCGAACTGCTTGAACAGCACCGCCTTGCCCTCCATCACCGGCAGCGCCGCGCGCGGGCCGATGTTGCCCAGGCCGAGTACGGCGGAACCGTCGGTGACCACGGCGACGGTGTGCGACACCCAGGTGTAGTCGTCGGCGAGGTCGGGATCGGCGGCGATCGCCTCGCACACCCGAGCAACCCCCGGCGTGTACGCGAGGGAGAGGTCTTCCCGGCTGGTCAACGGAACGGTCGAGGCGACCGCCATCTTGCCACCGGCGTGCAGCCGGAAGACGGGATCAGCAGGGTCCGGGGTGGACGTCGACATGGTGACTCCAGGATCTGTCGTGCAGCGCGGACCGGCCGGCTCGGCGCGCGGCGGTCAGCGGCCAGCGGGGCGGTGGTGCGGGGGGTCACCCGGGCACTTTCCGAGCATAGTCAGGACCCGTCACCCAGGTGTGAGCGGGGTCATATCCACCGCTGCCGGCCTTTGACCAACCCTGGACGCGGCCAGTACCGGGCCACCACCCGGCCCCGCACGTCGGCCACCCCGTACGCCCGGGAGTCGTCGGTGACCAGGTCATTGTCGCCGCGTACCCACCAACCGCCGTCCTGCGGACGGACCGCGCGCTTGACCACGAGCAGGTCGGGGCGGTTGCGGAAGACCGCGACCACCACGTCGCCGGGGCGGACCGGCCGGCCGCCGGTACGCACCAGGACCGCGTCCCCGTGCCGCAGCGTCGGGGCCATGGACGGGCCGGTGACCAGCACCGGTGCCAGCGGACCGCGCAGCACCGGCGCGCCGAATCCGTTCGTGGCGCGCATCGGGTTTCACCTCCCGCCCGCTGGGGAGCATGTCCAGGAGTAGTGTCGGCTTGGATCATCGCAAACATCCCATGGAGGACCCTGATGCGCCTTCCTCGCATCCTCACGCCCCGGGTGACCGTCAGCGCCCACTGCGACCTGCCCTGCGGCGTTTACGACCCGGCGCAGGCCCGGATCGAGGCCGAGTCGGTCAAAATGATCTGCGAGAAGTACCAGGCGAACACCGACCCGGAGTTCCGCACCCGGGCGATCCTGATCAAGGAGCAGCGGGCCGAGCTGGTCAAGCACCACCTGTGGGTGCTCTGGACCGACTACTTCAAGCCGGCCCACTTCGAGAAGTACCCGCACCTGCACCAGCTCTTCAACGAGACCACGAAGCTGGCCGGCGCCGCCGGGGCCAAGGGCGCCACCGACCCGGCCAAGGCCGACGAGCTGCTGTCGAAGATCGACGAGATCTCGAAGATCTTCTGGGAGACCAAGCAGGCGTGACCCTGCCCGTCCCGGCACCGACGATCCGGCCGGCGCGTCCCGAGGACGTGCCGGCCGTCGTCGCGATGGTGCACGAACTCGCCGACTACGAGCGGGCTCCTGAGCAGTGCCACCTCACCGAGGAGCAGCTCACCGCCGCACTCTTCCCGACTGCACCAGGTCGCGGCGTGGCGTCAGACGCACCGAGCGGTCGGAGCGCCGCGCTCTTCGGGCACGTCGCGGTGGACGCGGCGGACCAGCCGGTGGCCTTCGCCCTCTGGTTTCTCAACTTCTCCACGTGGGAGGGCGTACACGGCATCTACCTGGAGGACCTGTACGTCCGTCCGGCCGTCCGGGGCACCGGCGTGGGTCGCCGGCTGCTCGCCACCCTGGCCGCGATCTGCGTCGAACGCGGCTACCGGCGGCTGGAGTGGTGGATGATCAACTGGAACCCGGCGGCCCGCTTCTACTCGTCCATCGGGGCGACCCCCATGGACGAGTGGGTACCGTACCGGCTCACCGGCACCGCCCTGCACGACCTCGCCGCTCAGGCGTTCGCCGCGCCCACGCACTCAGACGCCTGAGCGGGTAGAGTCCCGCACCGGGGGGATGAGGCGTGACTCAACTGACCGGCCAACCGCCAACCGAGGACGATGTCGTGCACCTCACCGTGCCCGCCGACGGTGGCTATCTCGGCGTGCTCCGCACCGCCACGGCTGGTCTCGCCGCCCGGCTCCAGTTCGCCCTCGACGAGATCGAGGACCTGCGCATCGCGGTCGACGAGGCATGCGCCATGCTGCTCACCATCGCCACCCGCAACGCCGAACTGGAGTGCCGGTTCGCGGTCACCGAGGACGCGCTCACCGTGGAGGTGACGGTGCCGACCGTGCGGGGGGCCGCCCTGCCCTCCGAGTCGTCTTTCGCCTGGAAGGTGCTCACCGCGCTGACCACCGCGGCGTCCGCCCAGGCCGTCGACGGTCGGGCCACCATCTCCCTGCTCACCCGCCGCGCCTCCGGCTACTGACCGTCCGCCGTTCCCAGCCGGGCCGGGCCGGGGTAACGGTGCTCGGGGCGGGTACGTCAGTGGAAGCCGAGCGCGCGGTTGGTCGGCGAGCTGACCAGCAGCCCGGTGATCCCGAAGCCGAGCGCCATCAGCGGCAGCCCCAGCCAGCCCAGCCCACCCTGGATCATGTACCAGCCGACCGGCAGCAGCATGAGTTCGAGCACGATGGCCGGCGCCCGGGCACCCGCCCGGCGGCGTACCAGCGCACCACCGAGGGCCCAGAGCGCCGCCGCCCCGGCGATCGCGAACGCGGTCACCAGCAGCGCCGAGGTCAGGTCGGCGCTACGCGCGGTCAGGTCGGACCAGATCAGCCACGCCGCGACCAGGCCGAGCGCCGCCGCCTCGGCGCGCAGCAGCCAGACCGCCCAACGGAGCGTAGCGGGGACGGGGGCGGAGTCGATCATCACGGGCGCCACGATACCCGTGGGTAGGCGCGGTACAGTGCCGGCCATGCGGGCCGTCCTGTTGGTCAACCCGAAGGCCACCACCACCAGCGAACGCAGCCGGGACGTCCTGGTCCGGGCGCTGCGCAGCGAAGTCGACCTGTCGGTGCGGTACACCCGCCGGCGGGGCCATGCCACCGACCTGGCCCGGGAGGCCGCCGAGGAGGGCGTCGACCTGGTGGTCACCCTGGGTGGCGACGGCACGGTCAACGAGGTGGTCAACGGCCTTATGACCGCCGAGCCGCCGACCTTCCGCACCGGGGAGACCCCGGCGGAGCGGTTGCCGGCGCTGGCGACCGTCCCCGGCGGCTCCACCAACGTCTTCGCCCGGGCGCTCGGCCTGCCGCGGGAGTGGCCCGACGGGACCAGCATGATCCTGGAGGCGCTGCGCCTGGGCCGGTCCCGCACGATCGGCCTGGGCCGGGCGGACGACCGCTACTTCACCTTCTGCGCCGGCTTCGGCATCGACGCCGCGGTGATCCACCGGGTCGAGCAGGCCCGCAGGCGAGGCCGGGTGTCCACACCGGCGCTCTACCTACGGTCGACGGTGGGCCAATACTTCCTCGCCTCGGACCGCCGGCACCCCTCGATCACGGTGGAGCGCCCGGGTGAGGCCGAGGAGGCCGAATTGGCCACCGTCATCATCCAGAACACCACGCCCTGGACCTATCTGGGGGAACGGGAGATCAACCCGAACCCGGAGGCGTCGTTCGATCTCGGGCTGGACGTGCTCGCGATGCGGCGGCTCCGGGTCGGCAGCACGGCCCGTACCGTGACGCAGTTCTTCTCCAGCCGGCCCGATCCGCACGGCCGGCAGGTGCTTCGGCTGCACGACGTACCGGAGTTCACCCTGCTCTCGGCCCGTCCGCTGGCCTTCCAGCTCGACGGGGACTACCTGGGCAAACGGGAGAAAGTTAGATTCGCATCCGTTCCGGCCGCGTTGAGAGTAATCTGCTAGCTCTCGGGTACTCCCGTCGGTTGACGCGCAACCACCGCCCCCCAGCGGGGGGCCGCCACGCCGACGAAAGGGCGCCGGAAATGTCAGCAACGTCACGCAGACCGTACTATATTGATCCGCGGCTGTGGCACACCGGGTAACCAGAGCGCTCTGAAACCCGGACAAAAGGGTGGTGAGGCTGCTCACTGCTCGGAGTTTTTCCGAGCGTCACCCTTGACATTGCGACAGTTCGTGAAAGTATTCACAAGCGAACTCGTGTTACCGGGACATTGCCTGGATATGCTCGGCAGGTTGAGCTGTTCCAGCAGGCCCCGGGACCTGCAGCCTGTTCACGCAGCGCCGAATTGATGGATGCTGACCGTCACCAATCGGCGATGCGGATGCAATAGGAAAAGCACCGAAGCGTTATCTGGCCACCCACCAAAGAATGAGGAGTGTTGCCGCCATGGACTGGCGCCACGATGCCGTCTGCCGCGACGAGGACCCGGAGCTGTTCTTCCCGATCGGGACGTCCGGCCCGGCTCTCCTGCAGGTGGAGCAGGCGAAGGCCGTCTGCCGGCGCTGCCCGGTGACCGACCAGTGCCTGCAGTGGGCGCTGGAGTCCGGTCAGGACGCCGGCGTCTGGGGTGGGATGAGCGAGGAGGAGCGCCGCGCGGTGAAGCGCCGCGGCGGTCTCCGGGTGCTGCGCGCTCACTCCGCCTGATCGCACCACAGCTAACAGCACGCCCCGGCCGGGTTCCCCGCCGGGGCGTGCTGCTGTCCGTCGACGCGCCGCAGGACCAGGTCGGCGAGTTCGGGGAGGTCGGTGAGAGGGCCGGCGACGGCGACCGCACCGGCCTCCGCCGCGGTGGCCCGGACGGCGTCGTGAAACAGGCCCGGAGCCAGGAAGTAGGCGGCCACCGCCACCCGGCGCGCCCCGCGGGCGCGTAGCTTCGCCACCGCGACGCCGGCTGACGGGGGCGCCGCCGAGGCGTACGACACGCGACAGGGGACGCCCAGTTCGCTGCCGAGGGCCAGGGCGACCCGACCCACCGAGCCGCGCGCCCGGGGATCCCGGGTGCCCGCCGCTGCCAGCACCAGAGCGTCGTACCCGCTGGGTGCCGCCTCGGCCAGCCGGCGGCGCAACCCGGCCACCAGCGCGCCGTCCACCATCCCGTCGGCCGGCCCGAGCACGTGGGTGATCCGTACGTCGATCGGCGGGCCGTCCTCGGCGGCAGCGGACACGGCCGCGGGAATGTCGACCTTCCGGTGGTACGCGGCGGTCAGCAGCAGCGGCACCAGCACCGCCCGGGGGTGACCGGCGGCGGCGAGTTCCCGCAGCACGGCGGCCGGCCCGGGTGCGGTGTGGTCCAGCCAGCTCGGCCGCACGGTGGTGCCAGGACGGGCGGCCGCCACGGCCCGGGCCAGCGCCCGGGTCGCCTCGGCCGCCCGCGGGTCACGGCTGCCATGCGCGACCAGCACCACCGGCGGGTCGGGGCTCAGGTGTGCAGGCCGCACTCGGTCTTCTCGAACATGGCCCACCGGCCCGCCCGCGGGTCCTCCCCCGCCTTCGTCCGGCCGGTGCAGGGCCAGCAGCCGATCGAGCCGTAGCCGCGGCCGAACAACTCGTTGACCGGGATGTCGTAGCGGGCGATGTAGGCGTCGACGTCCCGCTGGGTCCAGGCGGCGATCGGGTTCACCTTGACCTTGCCGCGCCGGGCGTCGAAGGTCACCACCGGGGTGTTGGCCCGGGTCGACGACTCGTCCCGGCGCAGCCCGGCGGCCCAGGCGTCGTACCCGGTCAGCGCCCGCTCCAGCGGCTCGACCTTGCGCAGGTGGCAGCAGTCGTCCGGAGACCTGCTGAACAGGCGGGGCCCGTACTGGCCGTCCTGCTGCCCGATGGTCATCCGGGGCCGGATCGACCGCACGTTCACCGGCAGCCGCCGGGCCACCTCGTCACGCACCCGGAGCGTTTCCGGGAAATGCAGCCCGGTGTCCAGGAAGACCACGTCGACGCCCGGCGCGACCCGGGACACCAGATGGGCCAGCACCCCGTCGGCCATCGAGCTGGTCACGCAGAACCGGTCACCGAACGTCTCGGCGGCCCAGCGGGCGATCTCCAGTGCGGGGGCGTCCGCCAACTCCCGGCCGGCCTCTTCGGCCAGCGCGCGCAGCTCCTCCGGGTCGCGCCGCTCGGTGGGGGTCGGTCCGACCCCCACCAGGCCCAGTTCGACGGCGGAAGCCAGGTTCATCGCTCCACCGCCCGGGCGAGCAGACCGGTGAACCTCACGGTGAAGACCCGTGTGCAGGCGTGGCACTCCCAGGCACCGTGCCCGGCCTCGCTCGGCCGCAGGTCCTCCTCCCCGCAGTACGGGCAGTAGAGAGGCGCGGATCGGGCATCGCTCATCGAAGCTCCTCCTCGTCGACCCTGATCACCCAGTTGGCGAAGGTCTCGCCCTCGGTCCGGCCGGCCAGGTAGCGGCGGGCCAGGCGTTCCACGTACTCCGGAAGCTCCTCGGCGGTGGTCTTCAGGCCGCGCAGCTTGCGGCCGAAGCCGGCGGTCTGCCCCTGCGCCATGCCGAGGCCGCCGCCCAGGTGCACCTGGAAGCCCTCCACCTGCCGGCCGTCCGGGCCGACCACCAACTGGCCCTTGAGCCCGATGTCGGCCACCTGGGTGCGAGCGCAGGCGTTCGGGCAGCCGTTGAGGTGGATGGAGATGTCTGCGTCGAAGTCACGCAGCCGCTCCTCCAGCCGGGCCACCAGTTCCTCGCCACGCCGCTTGGTCTCGACGATGGCCAGCTTGCAGAACTCGATGCCGGTGCAGGCCATGGTGCCGCGCCGCCAGGCCGACGGCCGGGCCTCCAGGCCGATCCCGCGCAGCTCCGTCACCAGCGAGTCGGTCCGCTCCGGCGCCACGTCCAGCACCAGCAGCTTCTGGTACGGGGTGAGCCGCACCCGGTCGCTGCCGTGCGCCTCGACCACGTCCGCGAGCCGGGCGAGCTGCGGGCCGGAGACCCGACCCACCACCGGGGCCGCGCCGACGTAGTTGCGGCCGTCGTGCTGCGGGTGCACGCCGATGTGGTCGATCGGCTTCGCCGGCAGCTCCGGGGCCGGGCCGTCGAGCAGCGGACGGCCCAGGTACTCCTTCTCCAGCACCTCGCGGAACTTTTCCACGCCCCAGTCGGCGACCAGGAACTTCAGCCGGGCCCGGTTGCGCAGCCGGCGGTAGCCGTAGTCGCGGAAGATGCCGACCACGCCGGCCCAGACCTCCGACACCTCGGCCAGCGGCACCCAGACGCCGAGCCGCTTGGCCAGCATCGGGTTGGTGGAGAGGCCGCCGCCGACCCAGAGGTCGAAGCCGGGACCGTGCTCCGGGTGCTCGACGCCGAGGAAGGCGACGTCGTTCGCCTCGTACGGGGTGTCGACCAGCCAGGAGATCGAGGTCTTGAACTTGCGGGGCAGGTTGGAGAACTCCGGGCTGCCGACGTACCGGTGGACGATCTCGTCCAGGGCCGGGGTCGGGTCGATCAGCTCGGCCGCGGCCACCCCGGCCACCGGGCTGCCGCAGGCCACCCGGGGGCAGTCGCCGCACGCCTCGGTGGTCTGCAGGCCGACCGCCTCCAGCCGGCGCCAGATCTCCGGCATGTCCTCGATTCGGATCCAGTGGAACTGGATGTTCTGCCGGTCGGTGATGTCGGCGGTGTCCCGGGCGAACTCCCGGGAGATGCCCGCGATGGCCCGGAGCTGGGCCAGGTTGAGCTGGCCACCGTCCACCCGGACCCGGAGCATGAAGAGCTCGTCCTCCAGCTCGTGCGGCTCCAGCACGGCCGTCCGCCCGCCGTCGATGCCCGCCTTGCGCTGGGTGTAGAGCCCCCACCAGCGGAACCGGCCGCGCAGGTCCTGCGGGTCGATCGAGGCGAAGCCCCGGTGGGCGTAGATGTTCTCGATCCGGGCGCGAACGTTCAGCGGATCGTCGTCCTTCTTGATCCGCTCGTTGGCGTTGAGCGGCTCGCGGTGCCCGAGCGCCCACTGCCCCTCGCCCCTGGCACGGCGGGGTGCCCGCGCGGCGGGCGGCTTCTCGGACCGGGTTGGGATGCTGATGACCGCCATCGCGGCGTCCTCCGTTGTCTGCTGTGCCCGGGAGCGCGGACGCGGCGGCCGGCCCTGGGAAGGGCCGTGGACGGCGATGTCGATGACAGCCGGCGCGCGGGCGCGCCCGAGACGGATGAGTCGGGCGTCGTCAGTGGGCCGGACAGATCGCGCTGCGCACGCGGCCGTAATCGACGTGGCGACGGGCCACGAAGCGGCGGACGACAGCGGCGGTCATGGGCACATGCTCCCACACCGATCGGGTGCGGGCCAATGGCGTGACCTGTGATCCCACATCACGGGCCATTTCCCGCCCATCGACGGTGGTATACGCGCCCGCCGGCAACACACCTAGCCATGATCCACTCCGCTTGCGGCAGATCGGGGCGTTGACGCGTGGCGAGCGCGCGACATTCGGCAACCCGGGGTCGATCGGCCGGGAATCGGCGGACCGGCCCGGGAGCCCGACCGCTGTGTGACGCTGCGGAATGTGACCGCAGCCTCGGAGTCCGGACCGGCCGGGACGACCGGCGCCCGTCCGGACTGGCTGGTCTGGCTGCCGCCGGCACTGCTCACGCTGGTGATCACCCTCACCGGGATCGGCCACGCGCAGCCGTGGCGGGACGAGTTGGCGACCTGGAGCGCCGCCACCCGCCCGGTCGGCGACCTGGTCCGGCTGGCCTTCACCATCGACGCCGCGACCGGGCCGTACTACCTGCTCATGCACGGTTGGACGGCGCTGGTCGGGGCGTCACCGACCACGCTGCGGCTGCCGTCCGCGCTCGCCATGGCCGCGGCCGCCGCGCTCACCGCCCGGCTCGGCGAACGGCTGGTCACCGCCCGGGTCGGGCTGTTCTCCGGGCTGCTCTTCGCCGTCCTCCCGAGCACCTCCCGGTACGGCCAGGAGGCCCGCCCGTACGCCCTCGCCACGCTGTTCGCCGTGCTCGCCACCCTGCTGCTGGTCGAGGCGCTGCGTCGGCCGACCTGGCGACGCTGGACCGGGTACGCGCCGGCCGTCGCCGCCCTCGGGCTGACCCACCTGATCGCCGTCACCCTGCTCGCCGCGCACGGCCTCGTGGTGCTGCTCGCCGCGTGGCGCGGCCCGGCGGTCGCCGGCCTCGGCGCACCGGCCCTTGCCGCCGCCAACGGGACGGCCGGCAGATCGCGTCGTGGGCTGATCTGGCGGTGGGTGCTCGCGTTGCTGCCGGCCGCGCTGCTGGTCACCCCGCTGGTGCTGCTCGCCGGGTCGCAGCGGTCCCGGCAGCTCGACTGGGTGCACCTGGCCCGCCCGGCTGACCTGACGGCGCTGCCCGGCGCGGTGGCGCAGAGCGGGGTGGTGGGCGGGCTGCTGGTCGGCCTCGCCGCGCTCGGCGCGGGGCGGCTCGGCCGGCGGGCCCTGCTGCCCGGGGCCGCCGTCCTGCTGCCGGTGCTGCTGCTCTTCGCCGCCGGGGCGCTCGTGCCGCTCTGGGTGACCCGGTACCTCGTCTTCACCGTGCCGTTCGCCTGCCTGCTGGCCGGGGCGGCGCTGGCCGGCGTACGCCTGGCACCGGCGCTCGCCGTGGTGACCCTGGCCGGGGTGCTCGGCCTGCCCGACCAGGCGGCACTGCGCCGTACCCACGAGTGGCCACGCACCGCCCCCGTCGACTACCAGGGCGCGGCCCGTGTCATCGCCGAACACCAGCAGCCGGGGGACGCGATCGTGTACTCGCCCCGGGAGAGCTGGCTCTTTCTCGACCTGGGGATCGCGTACCACCGGGGGCACGGCGGCCCCGGGACGTACTGGTGGTCCGCGACCAGCGGCAGCGTGCGGACCTCTGGGCCAGCGAGTGCGCCCGCCCAGCGGAGTGCCTGGCCGGCGTCGAGCGGGTCTGGCTGGTGGTCGCCGGCCGGCGAAACGACCCGCTGGCCGTCGTGCCCGGCGAGAAGGGCGCCGCCCTACGGGACGGCTTCACCGTCCGACAGGCCTGGCCCCGCCCCGGCATCACCGTCGCCCTCCTCACCCGCTGATCCCCGCCCGCCGCCCAGATCCGGACAACTTCCGGGAAGTAGGGGCCTCGGCACGCCGGGAGGCAGCAGCTTCCGTGAACCTGTGCGGATCTTGAGAGCGGGCGCGGAGCGCGTGGGCACCAGGCGTGGGGTGCGGGTCAGGTGGTGAGGCGGTCGGTGGGGGTACGGGCGAGTGGGACGGCCAGCACGGCCTCGGTGCCGCCGGCGGCACCGTTACGCAGCTCGATGGTGCCGCGCAGCTCGCCGGTGATCAGGGCCCGGACGATCTGCAGGCCGAGATTGCCGCCGCGTTCGGCGTCGAACTGCTCGGGCAGGCCACGGCCGTTGTCCGCCACGGAGACGTGCAGTTGCTTGCGGAACCGGTGCGCGGAGACCACCACCTCGGGCTTCGCCGCGCCGTCCGGGCGGGCCGTGCCCTCCTCGCCGGCCGGCGGGAAGCCGTGCTCGACGGCGTTGAGCAGCAGTTCGTTGAGGACCATCACCAGCGAGGTGGCGATCTCGGCCGGCAGTACGCCGAAGCTGCCCTGCCGGCGCATGCCGACCGTCACCTCGGTGGCCGCGACCTCGGTCGCCGCGCTGGCCACCCGGTCGACGATGCCGTCGAACTCGACCGCCTCGTCACTGGACAGGGAGAGGGTCTCGTGCACCAGTGCGATCGAGGCGACCCGGCGTACGGATTCCTCCAGGGCGACCCGGGCCTCCGGCATGCCGACCCGACGAGCCTGGAGGCGGAGCAGCGCGGCGACGGTCTGCAGGTTGTTCTTCACCCGGTGGTGGATCTCCCGGATGGTGGCGTCCTTGGTGATCAGGGCCCGGTCGCGCCGGCGTACCTCGGTGATGTCCCGGACCAGCACCAGCGCGCCGATCGGCACACCGGCCGGCATCAGCGGCAGCGCCCGGGTGAGCATGGTGGCGCCGCGGGCGTCGATCTCCCGCCGGGGCGGGGCCTCGCCGCGCAGCGCGGCCAGCACGGCGTTGCCCGCGTCGGTGCCTTCGAGCGGGTCGCTGGCGAGCCGGCGGTGCAGCTTGGCCAGGTCCTCCCCCACCAGGTGGGAGGCGTAGCCCAACCGCCGGTACGCGGACTGCGCGTTCGGGCTGGCGTAGGTGACCGTGCCGTTGGCGTCGAGCCGCACGAGGCCGTCGCCGACCCGGGGCGCCGAGGTGGTCTCGCCCGGGTGCCGGGGCGGCGGGAAGGTGCCGTCGGCGACCATCTGGGCCAGGTCGTCGGCGGTGGTCAGGTAGTTCAGCTCGAGTTGGCTGGGCGTCCGCGCGGTGGAGAGGTTGGTGTCCCGGCCGACCACGGCGATCACCTCGCTGGCCTCCCCGTCGGCGGTGCGCAGCCGCACCGGGATCGCCTCGTGCCGGGCGGGCACGTCGCCGTACCAGACCGGGTCGCCCTCCCGCCAGATCCGGCCCTGCCGGTGGGCGACCTCCAGGTGCGCCACCTCCGGCCCGCCGACGATCCGGCCGACCTGGTCGTCGAGGTACGCCGTCGGCGCGGTCGTCGGGCGCGCCTGGGCCACGCAGAGAAACGTGCCCTCGCCGTCCACCGGCACCCAGAGCAGCAGGTCGGCGAAGGACAGGTCGGACAGCAACTGCCAGTCGCCGGCGATCCGGTGCAGGTGGTCGATGTCGGCCGGCCGGAGCTGGGTGTGCTCCTCGGCGAGGTCGCGCAGCGTGGACACGCTGACCAGAGTGCCACGCCGGCGTCACATCGTCGTCGTGACCTTCTTCAACCCGCGCGGGGCGTCCGGGTCCTCGCCCCGGGCCAGCGCCAGGGCGAGCGCGAGCCGCTGGAGCGGGAGGATGTCCAGCAGCGGGGCGTACCGCTCGTCGACCTCGGGGACGGCCATCCGGGCGGTCGCCTCGACCTCGGCGGAGCCGACCACCACGACGTCGGCACGGCGCTCGCCGAGCCGGGGCAGCACCTCGCGCATCGACTGCCCGCCGGGGCCGGAGCCGACCACGGCGAGCACCGGGACGTCCGGGTCGGTCATGGCGAGCGGACCGTGCAGCAGGTCGGCGCCGGAGAAGGCGAGCGCCGGCAGGTACGAGGTCTCCATCAGCTTCAGCGCCGCCTCCCGGGCCGTCGGGTACGCGTATCCCCGGCCGGTGGTGACGAGCTGGCCGGCGAACCGGTAGCGCGGGGCGAGCTGCGCCGGGGTGGCGTCGGACAGGGTGCGTTCGGCCAGCTCGGGCAGGTGGGCGAGGGCGGATCGCTCCTCGGCGGGCAGCTCGCCGTCGCCGGCGCGTACCCCCTCCACGAGCATCAGCAGCGCGAGCAGCTCGGCGGTGTACGTCTTGGTGGCGGCGACCGCCCGCTCGTGCCCGGCGGCGATGTCGACGCTCAGCTCGGCGGTGCGCACCAGCGGCGAGTCGGGGTTGTTGGTGACGGCGAGGGTGAGCGCGCCGGAGGCGCGGGCCACCCGCAGCACCTCGGTCAGATCGGGTGAGCCACCGCTCTGGCTGACCCCGACCACGAGGGCGTCGGAGAGGTCGGGCCGGGCGCCGAAGACGGTGATCGTGCTCGGCGAGGCGAGGCCGGCGGGGAGGCCGAGCCGGATCTCGGTCAGATACGCCGCGTAGAGCGCCGCGTGGTCGGAGGTGCCGCGGGCGGTGAACACCACGTGGCGGGGCCGGCGCTCGGCGATCACCGCCGCGACCCGGGCGATCGCCCCCGCGTGCTCGGCGGAGAGCAGGCGGTCGTAACCGGCCGGCTGCTCGGCGATGTCGGCGGCCATGCCGGCCCCTGGACGCGTCACTAAAGACCCCCTCCTGCGCGATCGCCGCGCGATCCGTGCTCAGTCTTGCACCTTTCGGCCCCGGTGGGCAATGTAACGAACAGCAGTGCGCAGTAGATCACCAACTGAGCCCGTGATCTTCTAGGCTTGCCCGACGGACCACGCCGGTGGCGGCCGCGGCCCGCGACCGGCTCGGCGACCGAGAGGACCACGTGCCCCAGGACGACCCCACGCTCACCGCGGCGGAGGAACTCGCGCTGGCCCGGCTCGCGCTGGCCGAGGGGGACCTGCCGCACGCCGCCGGACACGTCGCCGCCGCCCTCGCCCAGGCCCCGACGCTCCCCGAGGTGCACGAGGTGCTCACCCGGGTGGCCGCGGCCAGCGGCGGCGATCTGGAACTCTTCCCGCTCGGCCACCACGCCTTCGTCGGCGCGGTGGTGGCCCGCGCCCACCTGCTCGCCGCCGCCGGACACCCCGCCGAGGGGCTCGACCTGCTGGCCGCGGCCACCGGCTACGCGCCCGAGGCCGACTGGGCCGGAGTGCCCTGGGTGACCGCCCCGGAGCTACCGGAACGGCTCGAACCCGAGCGCACCGCCCGGATCCTCATGCAGCTGTGCGCGGCGGTGCCCGACCCGGTTCCGCGCCGGCTACGCGACCCGCTGCAGCCCTACCTCACGCTGGCCGGCAACGCGGTCACCGCGCACCCCGGCCACCCGCTGGTGCTGGGCGCGGCGTCCGCGCTGGCCCGGCGCCTCGGCGAGGCCGCCCTCGCCGTCACCTGGGCCGCCCGCGGCGTACGCGCCGGACCGAGCAAGCTCGGCGAGGTCTGGCTCGGATACGCGTACCGCAGCGCCGGCCGGATCCGGCAGGCGCTCGCCGCGCTCGGCCGGGCCGTCGCGCACGACCCCGACGACCTCGCCGTCTATGCCGACATCGCCGGTACCCTCGCCGACCACGGACGGCTCGACGAGGCGCTGGACTGGATCGACCGGGCTCTGGCGAAGGACCCCACGTTCGACTGCGCGGTGCACACCGCGCACCGGCTGCGCTTCCAGCGCGACGGGGACGTCGCCCACCTGGTGGCCCTGGCCGACTTCGTCCGCGACCACCCGGACGACAGCCACGAGCACGGCGACCTGGCCGAGTGCTGCCGCGGCCGTCCCTGGCTCGGGCAGGTGACCCCGGCCGGCGGGCCGGTGCCGGACGCGCTGCGCAAGGCCGTCACCGCGGAGGACGGCACCCGGACGGCCGTACGCCTCGACGCGCTCGAACCGCCCAGCGCGATGCGTACCGCGGCGGCCGTGCCGGGGCTGGACGTCGAGGTGGCCGCGACCGCCGACCCGGACCCGCGCGAGCCCCGCCGGGCTACCGCCCACCCGCTGTGGCGCTACGACGGCACCACCGTGGCGCCCACCCTGCCGGCGCCCTCGGCCGAGGCCGCGGAGCGGATCCGGCACCTCGCCCACCCGGCCTGGCCGCACCCGCCGGCCGCGTACGACGCCGCGGTCGGGCTGGCCACGCTGGAACTGGCCGACCTACTCGGCCTGCTGGTGCACCCGCCCGAGGCGCCGGCCACCGCGCTGGGCCGGGTGCTCGCCGGCCAGGACCCGTCGCTCTGGGTGCGCTGCGTGCAGGTCTGGGCCTGCCTCGGCCTGCTGCACCACCGCACCGACGAGCCGTGGACGGAGTCCACCCGCCGCCGGGTGCTGCTCGAGCTGGTCTGGGACGTGGAGGACTGGATCACCGAGGCCGCGCTGTTCGCCCTGGTGGCCGCCGCCTGGGTCGACCCCGCCGTACGCCCCGACGTGGCCGGGGTGGTGGCCGAGCGGCTCGCCGACGCGGCGGCCGTGGCCCGCGAGCGGCGGGTGCCGATCGTGGCGTCGATGGCACACCTGGCGCTGGCCGTCCCGGACCTCGACCGCGCCACCCGCGACCTGGCCCGCGAGCTGATCCGGCGACCGGTCGACGGGGCATCCCGACGGGGTCCGCTCGCGCGCCTCTGGCACCGCCTGACCACCCTCCTCCTCCCCCGCCCCTGATCCCTACGTGGCGCGGCCACGCCGTACCCCGGGTGGGGTCGGCGTGGCCGCGGAGGTTGCGGGTCAGGCCCCGGGGGCCCGGCCGAGGGCGACCTCGGCCTGGTCCTCGGGCGTGGCGTCGGCGGGCGGGGTGTCGTGGGTCGAGCGGAGCGGGACCTCTTTGATGAACCAGGCGAGCACCGGCACCGCGACGGTTAGGAAGACCGCCCAGAGGAAGACGTGGGAGATGGCGTCGGCGAGCGTCCCGAGCACGAGCTCGCGCATCGGCGACGCCAGCTTCCTGAGCTTCTCCAGGTCCATGGCGCCGCCCTCGCCACCCTTTCCTCCGCCGAACGCGGCGCCGCCGGCCGAGGCGGTGAGGCGGTTGGCGAAGATCGCACCGAAGAGCGCGACGCCGAACGAGCCGCCGATCGAGCGGAAGAAGGTGGCCGCGCCGCTGGCCGCACCGAGGTCCTTCTGCGCCACGCTGTTCTGCGCGATCAGCATCGAGGTCTGCATGAGGAAGCCCATGCCGACACCGAGCACGATCATGTAGAGCGAGGACTCGGTCTTGCTGGTGCCCAGTTCAAGCTGGGTCAGCAGGCCCATGCCGACGGCCATCACCACGCCGCCGATGATCGGGAAGGCCCGGTAGCGGCCGGTCTTGGTGATGGTGCGGCCGACCACCAGCGAGACCACGAGCATGCCGAACATCAGCGGGAGCAGCAGCAGGCCGCTGTTGGTGGCCGAGGCGCCCTGCACGGTCTGCTGGTAGAGCGGCAGGAAGCTCATCGAGCCGAACATCGCGAAGCCGAGCAGGAAGCCGATTATCGAGATGAGGGCGAAGTTCCGGTTGGCGAAGAGCCCCAGCGGCAGGATCGGCTCGGCGGCCCGCCGCTCGACGAAGCCGAAGAGCACCAGGGTGACCAAGGCGAGTGCGGAGAGGCCGAGGATCTGCGGGGAGGCCCAGTCGTACTCCTTGCCGCCCCAGGTGGTGACCAGCACGATCGCGGTGATGCCGACGGAGAGCAGCGCGGCGCCCAGCCAGTCGATCTTGTGTTCGGTGCGGTGCTTCGGCAGGTGCATGGTGGTGGCCAGCACCAGCAGCGCGACACCGCCGAGCGGCAGGTTGACGTAGAACGCCCAGCGCCAGGAAAGGTGGTCGGTGATGAAGCCGCCGACCAGCGGGCCGGCCACCATGGCGATGGCCATGATGCCGGCGATCATGCCCTGGTAGCGGCCCCGCTCGCGGGGCGGCACCAGGTCACCGATGATCGCCATCACGCCGACCATCAGGCCACCGGCGCCGAGGCCCTGGACGGCCCGGAACGCGATCAGCTCGATCATGCCGTCCTGGACGCCGCCGAGGAGGCTGGAGCCGGACATGCCGCAGAGCGCGGAGCCGATGAGGAAGATGACCACCGAGGTCAGGAACACGGCCTTGCGGCCGTAGAGGTCACCGAGCTTGCCCCAGATCGGGGTGGAGACCGTGGTGCCCAGCACGTACGCGGTGACCACCCAGGTGAAGTGGCCGGCCCCGCCGAACTCGAAGACGATCCGCGGCAGCGCGGTGCTGACGATCATGTTGTCGAGCATCGCGAGCATCATCGCGATCATCAGGCCGAACAGCACGACCCGGACATTGGGTCGCGCGATCACCTGTGCTGGTTGGCTCATGGGTAAGCTCCCCGAAATTCTGTGACCGACTTACTTGCCGCCCGGCTAGTTACCTTACTAGCCGCACGGTAAGTTGGTGGTCGGAAAGCCGTCAAGCGAGATAGGTGGTAAGGGTGAGGGAGAGCACAGGCGGCACGCGGGAACGTATCCAGGCCGTCGCGCTGGAACTCTTCACCGAGCAAGGGTACGAGAGGACCTCGCTCCGGGAGATCGCCGAGCGGCTGGGGGTGACCAAGGCCGCCCTCTACTACCACTTCAAGAGCAAGGACGAGATCGTCAGCAGCTTCGTCGAGGACCGGCTGCGCCGGATGGACGAGCTGATCGAGTGGGCGCGCACCCAGCCCGCCACCCTGGCCACCCGCCGCGCCCTCATCAGCAGGTACGCGGACGCGATGTTCGCCGGCGAACTGCCGGCCGTGATGCGCTTCTTCGAGCAGAACCAGACCGTGCTGAAGAGCCTCGTCGCCGGCCAGCAGATGCGGGAGCGGATGATGCTCCTCGCCAACGAGCTGTGCCGGGGCGACGACTCGCCGGCCGCCCAGCTGCGGGCCGCGCTGACCCTGTTCGCCGTGCACAGCAGCTGGTTCGCGGTCCGGACCCCCTCGAACATCACCGACGACGAGCGCAAGAAGATCGCCCTCGAGGTGGCCGACGAACTGCTGGCGAAGATCGGCACCAGCGACTGAGCCGCCCGCTGCACGCGGCGTGGGCGGGGCGGCGGCGTGGGCGGGGCGGCGTCAGGGGCTGGTGAGATCCAGGCGCAGGCCCAGCAGCTGCACGCCGGGCAGCGGTGACCAGTCCTTCTCCGGCACCCGGACGAAGCCGAACCGCGCGTAGAGCCGGTGCGCCGCGGCGGCCATGCCGGCGCGTACGCAGATCACCACGGCCGAGCACCCGAGTTCGGCCGCCCGGGCCACGCAGGCCCGAACCAGGGCCTCGCCGGCGCCCCGGCCCTGCGCGGCGGGGTCGACCGCGAGCATCCGGAACTCGGCCTCGCCCGGGCCGGAAAGCTCGGCGTACGGGGTGCCGGACAGCACGAACGTGACCGCGCCCAGCACTTCGCCGGTGGCCTCGTCGACGGCGACCAGCACCTCACCGGTCTCCGCCCGGGTGGCCACATCGGCCAGCACCGTGCCGTAGCCGTTCTCGCCCTTGAGCTGCCCGTCCGCCTCGTACGCGGCGACCGTCAGGCGGGCCACCGCCGGATGGTCGGCCGGCTCCGCGCGACGGACGAGGAGGCCGCTCAACCGATCACCGCGATCAGGTCGCCGTCCTGCACGACGTCACCCTCGTTGACCGCGATCTGCTGCACGACGCCGTCGGTCTCGGCGACGACCGGGATCTCCATCTTCATCGACTCCAGGATCACCAGCGTGTCCCCCTCGGACACGCTGTCCCCGGCCGACGCGACGACCTTCCAGACGTTCGCCACCATCTCGGCGCGGATCTCCTCGGCCATTCTCACGGCCCTCCCTCTCCACCGGTGTTTCTGCGAACGGTATCCAATCATGACCGCGGTCACTTCGGACGGAGAGCGGGCGGCTCGCCGGTTCCGCCCCCACCGGACGTTCGGGGCCACCGCCGGCACTAGCATCAGCGGGTCGGTCCCCGGGACCGGTACGCGACCTCCGCCGCGCTCGCCCGCGGCCGGACGTGACCAGCACAAGGAGGCAGAGCATGGCGAAGAAGGCCCGGAAGAAGAAGGCGCGCAAGAAGAGCGGCGCGAACCACGGCAAGCGCCCCAACTCCTGATCGTCGGGACGTGGCGGTGGCCCGGGTCCGGTCGGACCCGGGCCACCGGTGCCTTCAGCTCGTCGCGCTCACGCTCAGTCGGCGAGTTCGCGGGACTCGGTGGTCTCGAAGACCACCAGCTCGGTCAGGCGGGCGCGCAGCCGCTCACGCAGCTGCTCGGGCGCGGTCTCGTTGCCGCAGCAGCGGGCGACCAGCGCCTTCACCTCCTGCTCGATGCCGTACTCGCGCAGGCAGGGCCCGCACTCGTCCAGATGGGTCCGGATCAGCATGCGCCGCTCGTCGGCGCACTCCAGGTCGAGGTAGAGGTAGACCTCCGCGAGGACCTCACGGCAGTCCGTTTCGTGCGGCTTCCCACAGCTCACGGTCACACCTCCCGGCCGGCGGCGGCAGTCGAACCCTTCGACGGCGCGGCGGTGAACCCACGCTCGGCCGCGTACCGCTCGAGCAGCTTGCGCAGATTACGTCGGCCGCGGTGCAGGCGCGACATCACGGTGCCGATCGGCGTGCCCATGATCTCGGCGACCTCCTTGTAGGAGAAGCCCTCGACGTCGGTCAGATAGACGGCGAGGCGGAACTCCTCCGGCAACTGCTGGAGCGCCTCCTTGACGTCGCTGTCCGGCAGCCGGTCGAGCGCCTCGGTCTCGGCCGAGCGCAGCCCGCTGGACGTGTGCGACTCGGCCTCGGCGAGCTGCCAGTCGGTGATCTCGTCGGTGGGCGCCTGCACGGGCTGGCGCTGCCGCTTGCGGTAGGAGTTGATGTAGGTGTTGGTCAGGATCCGGTAGAGCCAGGCCTTGAGGTTGGTGCCCTGCTCGAACTGGTGGAAGGCGGCGTACGCCTTCAGGTAGGTCTCCTGAACCAGGTCCTCGGCATCCGCCGGGTTCCGCGTCATCCGCAGGCCGGCAGCGTAGAGCTGATCGACGAAGGGCATCGCGTCCCGCTCGAATCGGGCCCTACGCTCGTCCGTCTTCTCGGTGGTCAACCGCACATCCCCTCGCGTCGGCTGCTTTCCCGCCGAGGATACGCGTACGGGCCGGTCCGTAGATTCGGTTCCGGCCGGTGTGCTGGCAGTCACCGCCGCCGCAGGCCACTCCGGCGCCTCGAGCAGCCGTCGCAGCGCCCGCTCGTCCCGCTCCCGGCTCCGTGTCTCGATCGACACCGGTTACCCCCCTCGGCTGGAAAAGTCGTCCGGGGGTGGTAACGCCCGCCGTCGACGGCCCATTCCGCCGGCCACCCGCCGTTCCTGGTCCCGGCCCCGGCCGCGACCGGCGCTGGGACCAGGAAGGGCCTGGGAGGATGGCCTCGGGGCCCGGACCGGGCGACCGACACCATCCGTTGCAACGACCCGCCGCCGCCGGCGGTCACGCTCCACCCCCGGACCGGAGTCAGGCGGAGGCCCAGCCTCGCGCGTGCAGCCAGTCGCGGACGACGGCGGCGGTGCCCGCCGGGTCGACCCGCAGGTCGTGCCGCTCACCCGGGCGGACCACCACCTCGACGCCCGGGACCGGCTTCGGGACGCCGAACGGGTCACGGTCGCCGTTGACGACCAGGGTGGGCAGGCCGGCGGCCAGTTCGTCGGCGCGCGAGCGCTCCGGACGCCCCGGGGGATGTAGCGGGAAGGCGAGCGCGACGACACCGACCGCGCCGACGGCACGGGCCGTGCGGCAGGCGACCCGGGCACCGCTGGAGCGGCCGCCCACCACCCACCGGAGCACCGTCGGGTGCCGCTGCCTGAGCACGGTCAACACGGCCCGCCAGGCCTCATCGAGGTGCCCGGCGGGCGCCGGCGCGCGCCGGCCGGCGACCCGGTACGGCTGAGTCACCCGGATCACGCCCATCCCGGCGTCGATCACCGCGTCCCGGACCGCGAGCAGGTCCGGCGCGTCCACGTCGCCGCCCGCGCCGTGCCCGAGCACCAGCAGGGTGTCCACCGGCCCGACCGGCAGGTCGGTGTCGGCCCGGGCCGGCCCCCGGGGCGTCTCGATCTCGTCGCTGTGCCGCACCGTCCCATTCTGCGCCCGGCGCATCGCCACACTGCGCCAGCCCAGATGGCGCCCGGCGGGGACGACCGTGCTCACCGGCACGACGCGCACCTACCGGGAAAGGCCGTCGCCCGCGTCCTTGCCGGACGCGGGCGACGGTGCGCGGAATCAGCGGGACGGCACCAGGGCGAGCAGGTGGTCGCGGACCGGCGGCCCGGCCTCGTCGGCCGCGTCCGGATCCGGCTGCACCTCACCGCGCCAGGCGACGAGCATCGCGCGCCGCTCGCGCGGCGTGGTGCCGCCCCAGACGCCGTGGCAGTCGCCCACCTCCAGCGCCCAGGCCAGGCAGGGCCCCTGGACGTCACAACCGCGGCAGAGCGCCACGGCCGCGTCGGCCGGCTCGTTCGGTGCCGGAAAGAACGTCTCGGGATCCACGCTCTGGCAGGTTCCCCTGGTCCGCCACGCCTCGTCCTGCCGCCGCTCACGCAACGCCCGCAGCAGTCGCGGGTCTCGTCGTGCGGCGGCCACCTCGTGCGGGCGGGGCATGCGCGCCCGTGTCAATACACCCACCTCCCCCGTGGGACCGGCAAATGATCATAAATGATCGATGGGTGCCATCCGCCCCGTGCGAACAGACGCCCAACGCCAGCGCTGTGTTCTATCGCACTTTCGGACACGGGGACAAGCCTCTGCGGTAAACAAACCTAAACGGCTGGGCGACGTTTCAGCCGCAACCCCGGCAAATCAGCACACGACAATGCGCCGAGAATGATCAAAACAGCGTCATTTCCGAGGCCGTCTCTCCTTTGGCCAGGGGCACCCGGGCGGTGAGCCCGGGCCCGTCGTTACGGACGTCGCCGACCGCCGGCGACACCGGGCGGATCTCCAGCCCGGCGAGCCAGTCCGGGGCGGGCGGGGCGAGCAGCGCGGCGGGTTCGCCGGCCGGGTCGAGCCAGGCCGCCCAGCGCTCCCGGGGCAGCAGCAGCGGCATCCGGTCGTGCACCTCGGCCAGTTCACCGACCGCCGCGGTGGTCAGCACGCTGAAGGTGAGCAGGGCGGCGTCCGCCGACTCCCAGACCGACCAGATGCCGGCGAAGGCCAGCACCGAACCGTCCACCGGAGTCATGTAGTACGGCTGCCGCCGGCCGTCCGGCTCGCGGACCCATTCGTACCAGCCGTCGGCGGGGACCAGGCAGCGCCGGCGGGCGAAGGACGGGGCGTACGCCCGGCTGGTGGCGATGGTCTCCGCCCGCGCGTTGATCATCCGGGCCGCGCCGGCGGCGCTGCGGGACCAGTGCGGCACCAGACCCCAGCGGCCGACGGAGAGCAACCGGTGCCCCTCCGGGGCCAGCCGGACCAGCGGCACCGGGTCGGTCGGGGCGACATTGAAGTCCGGGCCGACCCCGGCGCCGGTCTCGTCGGACGACTCGAACAGCGCGCTCAGGTCGCCCGCGCTCCGGCTCGTCGCGTACCTCCCGCACATGGCGCATACGCTAACGCGCCGCCCGGGTTCCGGCTGTCCCGCAAACCGGGAGCAGGCACGATGGGCGGTTCCACCTGCCCCGGGAGTTGGCAGAATGTGAGCGTGGGAAATCTGACCGCGACCCGGCCGCCGCAGCCGTGGACCGCACCGACCGCCACCGACCCGGTCGCCGCCACCCTGCGCCTGCCGGGCTCCAAGTCGATGACCGCCCGGGCCCTGGTGCTCAGCGCGCTGGCCAGCGGCCCGTCGACGCTCGACCGGCCGCTGCGGGCGCGGGACACCGAGCTGATGGCCGGCGGCCTGCGCGAGCTGGGCGCGTACATGTCGATCTCCGACGACGAGCGCTGGCTGGTCCGGCCGCACCGGCTGGTCGGCCCGGCCCACGTCGACGTCGGCCTGGCCGGCACGGTGATGCGCTTCCTGCCCCCGGTGGCCGGGCTCGCCGAGGGTCGGGTCACCTTCGACGGCGACCCGCAGGCCCGGGTCCGCCCGCTCGGCCCGCTGATCGGCGCGCTGCGCGCCCTCGGCGTACGCATCGACACCCCGGCCACCGGCAGCCTGCCGCTGGCGGTCCTCGGCGCCGGCCGGGTCGCCGGCGGCGAGGTGGTCATCGACGCCTCCGCGTCCAGCCAGCTCGTCTCCGGGCTGCTGCTGGCCGCACCCCGCTTCGACCGGGGCGTGGTGGTCCGGCACGAGGGCCCGCCGGTCCCGTCCGCGCCGCACCTGCGGATGACCGTGCAGATGCTCCGGGCCGCCGGTGCCGCGGTCGACGACACCACCCCCGACGTCTGGACGGTGGAGCCCGGCCGGCTGACCGGGCGCTGCTGGGAGATCGAGCCGGACCTCTCCGGCGCGGTGCCTTTCTTCGCCGCCGCGCTGGTCACCGGCGGCGAGGTCACTTTGCAGGGCTGGCCGCACGGCAGCATGCAGCCGGTCGAGCAGCTCCGCACCCTGCTGACCCGGATGGGCGGCGAGGTGACACTGACCACCGCCGGGCTGACCGTCCGGGGCACCGGCCGCGTGCACGGCCTGGAAGCCGACCTCTCCGACGTCAGCGAGCTGACCCCGGCGCTGACCGCGCTGGCGATGCTCGCCGACTCGCCGTCCCGGCTGACCGGGGTCGGGCACATCCGGGGGCACGAGACCGACCGGATCGCCGCGCTGGCCAAGGAGTTCACCGCACTGGGCGCGGACATCACCGAGTCCGCCGACGGGCTGGAGATCCGCCCCCGCCCGCTGCGCGGTGGGACCTTCCGCACGTACGCCGACCACCGGATGGCGCACGCCGCGGCGGTGGCAGGGCTGGCCGTCCCCGGCATCGAGGTGGACGACGTGGCGTGCACCTCGAAGACCATGCCGGAGTTCCCGGCACTATGGTCGGGGATGGTGACCGGCAAGAGCTGACGCGACGGGGGGACGTCCTGGCGACCAGGCGACGGGAGTACGACGAAGACGACGTCCGGGTCCGACCCGGGAAGTCGTCGCGCCCGCGTACGCGTACCCGGCCTCGGCACGAGAACGCAATCGACGGGTTCGTCATCGCCGTCGACCGGGGACGTTACACCTGCGTGCTCCCTGACACGGGGCCGGAGGCCCCGACCGTCACCGCGATGCGCGCCCGCGAGCTGGGCCGCAAGTCGGTGGTGGTGGGTGACCGGGTCGGGCTGGTCGGCGACACCTCGGGTGCGCCCGGGGCGCTGGCCCGGATCGTCCGGATCGCCGAGCGCAGCTCGGTGCTGCGGCGTACCGCCGAGGACGACGCCACCACCGCCGAGGGGCGGCTGGAACGGGTGGTCGTCGCCAACGCCGACCAGCTGGTGATCGTCAGCGCGCTGGCCGACCCGCCGCCGCGCACCGGGTTCATCGACCGCTGCCTGGTCGCCGCGTTCGACGCCGACATCGAGCCGCTGCTCTGCCTGACCAAGGCCGACCTGGCCGGCCCGGAGGCGGTCCTCGACTACTACACCGAGCTGGAGCTGCCGTACGTGCTGATCCGGCCGGACTCGGCGCTGGACGCGCTGCGCGCGCTGCTCGCCGGGCGGGTGTCGGTGCTGGTCGGGCACTCGGGGGTGGGCAAGTCGACGCTGGTGAACCGCCTCGTCCCGGAGGCCGACCGGGCGGTCGGCACGGTCAGCGCGATCGGCCGGGGCCGGCACACCTCGACCAGCGCGGTGGCGCTGCGGCTCCCGGATGCTGCCGAGGGCTGGATCATCGACACCCCCGGGGTGCGCAGCTTCGGGCTGGCCCACGTCTCGGCGGAGAGCCTGCTGCACGGCTTCCCCGACCTGGTGGAGGGGACGGTCGACTGCCCGGCGAACTGCCAGCACACCGCCGACGAGGCGGACTGCGCGCTGGACGCCTGGGTGGCCGCCGGCAAGGCCGACCCGCGCCGGCTGGCGTCGTACCGCCGGCTGTTGGCCTCCCGGTCCGGCGAGGGCGACCCGCGGGAGCCCGACCGCAACCCCGGCGACCCGCTCGCCGGTTCCTGACCGGCTGGGCCCGATCGACCCGCTCGCCGGTTCCTGACCGGCGGGACCCCGGCGAGCCCGCCGCCACGGTCGCCCGGGCGTCGCTACCGTGTCCGGCATGACCGGGTACGACGATGATCTCGCCCTCGCCCACCTGCTCGCCGACGCCGCCGACGCCGTCTCCACGGCCCGGTTCCGCGCGCTTGACCTGCGGGTCGAGGCCAAGCCGGACCTGACCCCGGTCTCCGACGCGGACACCGCCGTCGAACGGGCGATCCGCGCGCTGCTGGCCGAGCACCGACCGGGCGACGGCCTGCTCGGCGAGGAGTACGGCGAACAGCCCGCCAGCGAACCCGGCGGCCGGCGCTGGGTGATCGACCCGATCGACGGCACGAAGAACTTCGTCCGGGGCGTACCGGTCTGGGCCACCCTGATCGCCCTGCTGGAGGCCGACCGTCCGGTGCTCGGCCTGGTCTCCGCCCCGGCGCTCGGCCGGCGCTGGTGGGCCGCCCAGGGCACGGGCGCGTACGCCGGCCCCGACCTGGCCTCCGGCGCGCCGATCCGGGTCTCGGGCGTGACGAGCCTGCCCGATGCCAGCTTCTGCTACTCCTCGCTGACCGGCTGGGAGGACGCGGGCCGGCTGGACGCCGTGCTCCAGATCATGCGCGACACCTGGCGCAGCCGGGCGTACGGCGACTTCTACGGCTACATGCTGCTGGCCGAGGGGGCGCTGGACGTGATGGTGGAGCCGGAGCTGTCGCTCTGGGACATCGCCGCCCTGGTCCCGATCGTCACCGAGGCGGGGGGCGCCTTCACCGACCTGGCCGGACGACCCGCCCCGGCCGGGACCAGCCCCGACCAGCTCAGCGCGATCGCCACCAACGGCCCGTTGCACGACGACATCCTGGCCCGGCTCGGCCGACCAGCAGCGCGATGACCCGCCGCCGGTCCTCTATCCTCGCCAGGTGGCGTCCTCCAGTTGGTGTTTCCTCGCGGCGATGATCGTCGCGTACGGCTTCGCCAACCTGCTCCAGTCGGTGGCCGCGGCGCGGACCAGCGTGCACCACACCTTCGACCCGGGGCTGCTGCTGCGGCTGGCCGGCCACCGGACCTACCTGGTCGGGCTGCTCTGTCAGGTGAGCGGTTTCGTACTGGCCTTCCTGGCCCGCCGAGACCTACCGCTGTTCCTGGTCCAGGCCAGCGTGGCGGCCGGGCTCGGGGTGACCGCCCTGCTCGGCGTGCTGGTGCTCAAGTGGCGGCTTCCGGTCGCCGAGATCGTGCTGCTCGTGCTGCTCTTCGGCGGGATCACCGCGCTGGTGCTCGCCGCCCAGCCCGCGCCGTCCCGGCATCTCGGCGCCACTGCGGTCGCCGGCCTGGCGGTGGCGCTGGTCGTGATCGCCGTGCTCGGCTTCTTCACCGCCCGGCTGCGCGGCGCCCCCGGCTCGGTGGCGCTCGGCTCGCTGGCCGGCATGGCGTTCTCCGCCGCGGCGGTGGCCGCGCGCCCGCTCGCCTCGGCCGACTCGGCGGAGGCGTTCGTCCGTGACCCGCTGCTCTACCTGCTGATCGCCCACTCGGTGGTCGGGCAGCTGCTGCTCGGCCTGGCCATGCAGCGCGGCTCCACCACGGCAGCGGTGGCCGCGATGGACGCCGCCGGGGCGGTTCCCGCGGCGATCATCGGCCTGCTGCTGCTCAACGACCGGATCTGGCCCGGGCGGGAGTGGCTGGCCGGCCTCGGCTTCCTGGCCACGCTGATCTCGGTGGTCGGCCTGACCCGGTACGCCGAGCCGCAGCACCACCACGCGGTCGCCCGCGAGCGGGAACGCTCGATGATCACCGCTGGCACGGCCGCCCGGCCGCGCCACTGAGCCGGGCCCGAGTCGAGCGTTGACTCAGGCCGCCTCGACCGGCCTACGCCGGCTGACCACCCGTTCGTAGAGCCGTTCCAGGGCGCCGGCCGTCCGTTCCCAGGTGTAGCTGCACCGCACCCGGTCCACCGCGGCGTGCCCGTACGCGAACCGTCCGGCGTTGTCGGCCAGCATCCGGCGCAGGGTCACCCCGAGGGCGCGGACGTCTCCGGGCGGAACGAGTTTCCCGGTCACCTCGTCGACCACCGCGTCGGCGAGGCCGCCCATCGCGTAGCCGACCACCGGCACCCCGCAGGCCATCGCCTCCAGCGACACCCGCCCGGCGGAGGAGTAGTGCGGCGTGCAGGCAACCACGTCGGCGGAGCGGTACCACGTGGCCATCTGGTCGTGCGGGACCGCGCCGACCAGCTTCACCTGGTCGGCCACCCCGTTCCGTTCGGCCAGCTCGCGCAGCCGGCGCGCCTCGGCGTGATCGGCGAGCTGCGCGGCGGGCGGGCCGCCGGCGATCACCAGCTCGGCGTCGCCGACCAGTCGCATCGCCCGGATCACGTCCTCCTGGCCGTGCCGGGGCGAGAGCCCGCCGACGGAGAGGATGCGGGGTCGCTGGTCCCGGGGTGCCGCCTCGCCGTCCGGGTGGAACTGCGTGGTGTCCACCCCGGTCGGCACCATCGCCACCGCGGTGCGCTGGAGCCCCATCCGGGTCAGCTCGTCGACCTCGTCGTTGCACTGGGCGACCGCGATGTCCACGGCCCGGGTCAGCGCGCGCTCCAGCGGGATCCGCTCCCCCGGCCCGTCGTACCGCTGGCCGAGGTGGCGCAGCTGCTCGATCCCGAGCGAGTGGAAGGTCTGCACAACCGGAATGTCGGTCTCGCGTACGGCGTGGGCGGCGGCCAGGCCGCCGACCCAGTAGTGCCCGTGCACCACCTCCGGCGTCCAGTCCCCGGACCATCGCTGCGCCAGCCAGCGGCCGAACTCGGCCACGTGCGGCACCAACTCGGCGGTGGCCAGCGGGAGCGGGGGGCCGACCGGCACCCGCTCCAACCGGTAGCCATCCAGCTCGATCGACTCGGGCTGGCCCGGCTCGTCGCGCCGCTCGTGGACCCGGACGTCGTGACCCCGCGCGGCGAGTTCGGCCGCCACCCGCGCCACGTGCTGGTGCGTGCCAACGGTGGAACCTTCGACCGGCGGGCCGGCGTGCGCGCACACAAGGCCGACGCGCATGGTGCACCTCCACGCGTTCTGTCCAGCGATGTTCCTCCGGTCAGAGGGTCCCATTAACCTGGGCCCGGTGCGCCGAAACCTGGCAGATCGGGAGCCGCCCGGCGGGCCATGTCAGGTGGTGATCGATCCCGACGTTCCGTCAGCTTCCCGGCACCTGCCAGGGCCGGCCGGCCGCCGGGCCGTTTTCCGGGCGGCCACGGCCGCATGACCGGGCCGGGCCAGGGGTACCGGCGAGGAATGCCGCTCACCCGCAGCCTGGGCAACGCCACGGTCGTGATCACCGGTGCCTCCAGCGGCGTCGGGGCGGCGACCGCGTACGCGCTGGCGCGCCGGGGCGCCGACGTGGTGCTGGCGGCCCGCACCGAGGAGGCGCTGCAGCGGGTCGCCGAACGCTGCCGGCAGCTGGGCGGCCAGGCGCTGGTCGTACCCACCGACGTGACCGACCCGACGGCGGTGGAGCGGCTCGCGGCGCGGGCGGCGGCGGAGTTCGGCCGGATCGACGCCTGGATCAACAACGCCACGGAGAGCGCGGTGGGTCTCTTCGACGAGATCCCGGTGACCGAGTTCCGCCGGGTGGTGGCGGTGAACCTGCTCGGCACGATCCACGGGACGAAGGCGGCGCTGCGCTGGCTCGACGTCGCCGGCGGCGGGGTCCTGGTCAACAACGCCTCGATGCTGGCCGAGGTGGCCATGCCGTACCAGTCGGCCTACAGCGCGACCAAGCACGGCATCCGGGGGCTGGCCGACACGGTCCGGCAGGAGTTGCGGGTCACCGGCCGGAACCACATCTCCCTCTGCACGGTGCTGCCTGCGGCCCTCGACACCCCGTTCTTCCGGCGCGCCGCCAACCACAGCCGCCGGGGGCTCACCCCGCCCCCGCCGGTCTACCCGCCGGAGGTGGTGGCCGAGACGATCGTCCGGCTGCTGCGCCGGCCCCGGCGAGAGGCGTACGCGGGCGGCGCGGCCCGGCTGGTCGGGCTCCAGTGGCGGCTGGCCCCGGCGCTGGTCGAGCGGCTCCTCGGCTGGTACACCGCCCGCACCCGGTTCGGCCCCGGCGTACGTCTGGGCGCCACCGGCAACGTGTTCGCTCCCGACGCGGCGGCCGAGCCGACCGGCGGCTGGCACGGCCGCCGCCGGCGACTGGTCCGCATGGCGGCGTTCGGGTTGGCCGCAGGCACCGCCGTCGGCACCGTGGCCGCGATCAGCCGGCGAGCGCGGACCGGGCGCTGATGAACCGCGACGGCGGCGGAACCGGCCGATTTCCGACTGTTCCTCCTGATCCACCCCGTCGGAGACGGTTAGCCCGGTCAGCTCGGCGGGTAGTGACCGGTCATGCGCGAGGACGACTACCCCACCCCCGTGTCCGACCCGGAGGCGGAGGGCCTGCCCGACACCGCCGACGACGACTCCACGGCCAACGACGACGTGCTGACCGGACGCGAGGCGGACGGCCCCGAGCCGGCTCAGCTTCCCGCCGACCGCGACCCGGTGGCGGTGGACCAGTTCGGGACCACCGCCGAGGAGCAGCTCGACGGCGAGTCGCTGGACTACAAACTCCAACGGGAGTTTTCCGAGCGGCCTGTCGACGACCCGCTCGCCGGCCCGGTCGACCCGGACATCGCCGCCGAGGCGGACAGCGAGGAGGCCGCCGCGCAGGCCCAGTTCGACGCGGACGTGATCGACCCCGGCCCGACCTCCGACCCGCATTCGCCGGTCTCCCTCTACGACCACGGCCAACTCGGCGCCGTCGCGGACCACGAGGTGGGCCGGCTGGTCGAGCCGGACGAGGGCGCGCACACCGATCAGGAGACCGACAACATCGGGTACGACGCCGGCTCGGCCGGCGGCGGGGCGACCGCCGAGGAGTTGGCCATCCACGAGACCCGCCCGCCCGAGGCGACCCCGTGACCGATCACTCCAGGCCCTGCTCGATGGCGTACCGGGTCAGCTCGACCCGGTTGTGGAGCTGGAGTTTGCCGAGCGTGTTCTGCACGTGGTTCTGCACCGTCCGGTGGGAGAGCCCGAGCCGCTCGGCGATCTGCTTGTACGACAGCCCCTTGGCCACCAGACGCAGCACCTCGGTCTCCCGCTGGGTGAGCTGGGGTGCCGCTTCGTGGGAGGGGCCCGGTGCGACGGCCAGCCGGCGGTACTCCCCCAGCACGAGCCCGGCCAGCCCGGGCGTGAAGACCGGCTCGCCGGCCGCCGTGCGGTGCACCGCGTCCAGGAACTCGGCCGGGGCGGCCGACTTGACCAGGTAGCCGGTGGCGCCGGCCTTCACCGCGTCCAGCACGCTCTGCGGCTCGCCACTGGCCGACAGCATCAGCACCCGTACCTCGGGCAGCACGGCGCGCAGCCCGCGGATCACCTCGACGCCGGAGACGTCCGGCAACTGCAGGTCGAGCACGACCAGGTCCGGGCGGGCCGCCGCGGCCACCCGGACCGCCTGCCGCCCCTCCCCGCTGGTCGCCACCACCAGGTGACCGGCCTCGGTGAGGTCGCGGGCCACCCCCTCCCGCCACATCGGGTGGTCGTCGACCACCATCACCCGTACCCCGGTGCTCATCGGCCGCTCCTCGGCACGCTCAACTCGATCTCCGTACCCGCGCCGGGGGCGGAGACGATCCGCACCTCGCCGCCCAGATCGGCCACCCGGCCGCGGATCGACTGCGCCACCCCGAGCCGGCCCTGCGCCGCGGCCTCGGCCAGCCGACCCTCCGGAATTCCCGGGCCCTCGTCGCGTACCGACACGGTCACCGTCTCCCCCTCGTCCTCGATCAGCACCCAGGCCCGCCCGCCGGCGTGCCGAGCCACGTTGTCCAGTGCCGCACCGACGGCGGCGGCCAGTTCGTCCGCCAGCCGCGCGGGCAGCGGCACCGGGGTGGCCGGCGCGGCGACCTCGACCGTCGCCGAGGCGTACCGGTCAAGCAGGTCGCGCAGGTCGCGATCGGCCCCCTCCTCGGCCGGCGCGGTGTCCGCACCGCCGATCAGGGCGCGCAGGGCGGTCTCCTGCTCGCCGGCCAGCCGGGCCAGCTCGCCCGCCTCGCCGTCCAGGTGCGCGCCACGCCGCTGCACCAGCGCCAGCACCTGGAGCACCGAGTCGTGGATGTCCCGGGCCAGCCGCTCCCGCTCCCGGCTGGCCGCTTCCAGCTCCACCGCCCGTTGCAGCCGCTGCTCGGCGGTGACGGCCAGCCGGGCGACGTGCCCGACCACCACCCCGGCGAGCAGCAGCAGGATCACCCCGGTGAGCGAGGACTGACTGATCCGTTCCCGGGTGGCCAGGTCGACCCCGCCGAGTGCCAGCGCGGCGATCCCGCCGCGTCGCCGGCCGCCGGAAACCGCCCAGGTCAGCACCGGGCCGGCCAGCCACGCGACGGTCAGGGTGGGCACGCCGGCGGCGAGCGCCGCGTGGCCCACCACCCACGGGGTGGCCAGCATGATCGCCAGGACCACGCCGAGGTCGGCCAGGAGCAGCGGCCAGCGCCGCCCGGCCGGGCGCGCGTAGCCGGCCGCGGTCGCCCCGGTCCAGGCCAGCATCGCCAGGAGTACGCCGCCGGCGGCGAGCGGGTGAGCGTACCGGTGGGCGTCGCGGAGCACCAGCAGCCCGACGTACGCCAGCGAGGCGAACCGGAACACCGCGATCGACCGCCAGAGCGGGACCTCCAGGCCACCGGGGGACGACGGCATGCGCGACACCATGCCACAGCCGGTCACGGACCGGGTGACGGGTGCGCCCCGGGAAACCCTGACGTACGGTGGAAATGCCGCAAAGTCGCCGAGCACCGCCGGGACGGGCCATGACGAACGATGAACCCCCCGCATTACGTACGGTCGCGCCCATCGAACCGGCCCTCCTCATCGCCGAGACCTTCGACCAGCCCCAGGTGACCGCGCTGCGGCACTCGGTCACCTCCTGCGCACACGCCATGGGGCTGCGCGGCCAGCGGCTGGACGACTTCGTGCTGGCGGTCAACGAGCTGCTCACCAACGCCGTCCGGCACGGCGGCGGTCAGGGCCGGCTGCGGCTGTGGCACCAGGGCGGGGAACTGGTCTGCGAGGTCGCCGACCATGGTCACGGGATCAGCGCCCAGCAGCTCAGCGACCGCAACCGGCCCGCCCCCGACACCCTCGGCGGCTGGGGCCTGTGGCTGGCCCGGGAGCTGAGCGACACCATGGTGGTCGCAACCGGCGACGCGGGCACGACGGTACGGATCACCGCGACACTCGGTCTTCCCAAGCAGATCCGCGGGAAGAGCAGGAGATCTTGGTGAATCTCGGCCCCTGGCGGGCCACGTCCTACCAAGATCGCCTTACGGGCGAGTGACCTCCCGTCAGGCGAAGAGGGCGCTCACCGACTCACCGTTGTGGATCCGCCGCATCGCCTCGGCCAGGGCCGGCGCCACCGACAGCACCGCCAGCTTCGGCACCCGCTTCTCCTCCGGGATCGGCACCGTGTTGGTGCAGACGATCTCCAGCACCCCCTCCTGCTCGCTCAGCCGCTCCAGCGCGCCGCTGGAGAACAGGCCGTGCGTACAGACCAACCGGATCGACCGGACCCTCCGCTCGCGCAGGTGCGCCATCAGCTCGATCACCGTGCTGCCCTTGGCGATCTCGTCGTCGAGCACGATCACGTCCCGGTCCGCCACGTCACCGATCACCGTACTGATCTTGACGCGATCGTCGCTGAACCGCTGCTTCGCGCCAGCGGCGACCGGGGTGCCGAGCATCCGGGCGAACGCGGCGGCCTCCTTGGCGTTGCCGAGGTCCGGGGAGACCACCACCGCGTTGCTCAGGTCGTACCCCCGGAAGTGGGCGGCCAACTCGCGCAGCGCGTGCAGGTGGTCCACCGGAACGCTGAAGAAGCCGTGCACCTGCGGCGAGTGCAGGGTCATCGCCAGCACCCGGTGCGCCCCGGCCGAGGTGAGCAGGTCGGCCACCAGTCGGCCGCCGATGGAGATGCGGGGCGCGTCCTTCTTGTCCGACCGGGCGTACGCGTAGTGCGGCAACACCACGGTGATCCGGCCGGCCGACGCGCCCCGGGCCGCGTCGATCATGAGCAGCAGCTCGACCAGGTGCTCCTGCACCGGCGGCACCAGCGGCTGGATGAGGAAGACATCGCGTTCCCGGCAGTTCGCCTGCAACTGCACCTCCAGGCAGTCGTTGGCGAACCTGGACACCCGTACCGGGTGCAGCGGAACGTCGAGGTGGGCGCAGATCTCGGCGGCGAGGTCGGGGTGGGCGGTCCCGCTGAACACGGCAATGTCACGCACGCCTGCCGATCGTACGGGTCGGTGCGGGGCGGGCGACGGACCATCCCGGCGGGTACGGTGCTGCCGTGACCGGAGAGTTCGTCGCCGCCATCGATCAGGGCACCACCTCGTCGCGGTGCATCGTCTTCGACCGTGCCGGGGAGGTCGTCTCCGTGGCGCAACGCGAGCATCGGCAGCTCTTCCCGCAGCCCGGCTGGGTCGAGCACGACGCCGAGGAGATCTGGGCGAACGTCCAGCAGGTGGTGCGGGAGGCCCTGGCGGCCGCCGGCACCGGTCCGGACGGGCTGGCCGCCGTCGGCATCACCAACCAGCGGGAGACCACCGTGGTCTGGGACCGGGCCACCGGCCGCCCGGTCGCCAACGCCATCGTCTGGCAGGACACCCGCACCGGCCCGCTGCTACGCGAGCTGGCCGCGGCGTACGACGAGGAGCGGCTGCGGGCCCGCACCGGCCTGCCCCTGGCCACCTACTTCGCCGGGCCGAAGCTGCGCTGGCTGCTCGACCATGTCGACGGGCTGCGCGAGCGGGCCGAGCGGGGCGAGGTCCTGTTCGGCACGGTCGACAGCTGGCTGATCTGGAAGCTGACCGGCCGGCACGTCACCGACGTGACCAACGCCAGCCGGACCATGCTGATGGACCTGGAGACCCTGGACTGGGACCCGGAGCTGCTCGACGCGATGCGGGTGCCGGCCGCGATGCTGCCGGAGATCCGCGGCTCGGCGGAGGTCTACGGCGTCGCCGACGGGGTGCTCGCCGGGGTGCCGGTGGCCAGCGCACTCGGCGACCAGCAGGCTGCCCTCTTCGGGCAGACCTGCTTCCAGCCCGGCGAGGCCAAGTGCACCTACGGCACCGGCAGCTTCCTGCTGCTCAACACCGGCACCAGCCCGGTTGTCTCCCGGCACGGCCTGCTCACCACCGTGGCGTACCGGATCGACGGCCAGCCGGCCGTCTACGCCCTGGAGGGCGCGATCGCGGTCACCGGCTCGCTCGTGCAGTGGCTGCGGGACAACCTCGGTCTGATCTCCACCGCCCCGCAGGTCGAGGAGCTGGCCCGCACGGTGGACGACAACGGTGGCTGCTACGTGGTGCCGGCCTTCTCCGGGCTGTTCGCGCCGCACTGGCGCAGCGACGCCCGGGGCGTGATCGCCGGGCTGACCGGCTACATCACCAAGGGGCACCTGGCCCGGGCGGCGCTGGAGGCGTCCGGCTGGCAGACCCGCGAGGTGGTCGACGCGATGAACGCGGACTCCGACGTGGCGCTGCGCCGGCTGCGGGTCGACGGCGGGATGACCGGCAACGCGCTGCTGATGCAGTTCCTCGCCGACGTGCTCGACGTGCCGGTGGTCCGCCCCCGGATCACCGAGACCACCTGCCTCGGCGCCGCGTACGCGGCCGGGCTGGCGGTCGGCTTCTGGCCGGACCTGGCCACCCTGCGCGAGCACTGGCGCGCGGACGCGCAGTGGACCTCGGAGATGGACCCGGCGCTGCGCGACCGGGAGCTGCGCAACTGGCGCAAGGCCGTGCAGCGCACCCTCGACTGGGTGGAGTGACCCGCACACGGTTCGCCGCGCGGCGGTTCGACCGAACGGAGAGACAGATGACCATAAACCTGTTGGTGCTACTCATCATGGCCGGCCTCGGGCTGACCGGGATCGGCTACGGGACCGTCCGGTTCTGGCGCGACCGGCGCCTGCTGCGCGAGGGCCACCGGGTGCCCGGCGAGGTGGTCGACCTGCTGGTCAACAAGACCAAAAGCGGCGAGAGCTACACGCCCGTGGTGCGCTTCCGCACCGCCGACGGGGTGCCGATCACCTCGTCGCCCGGTCGGGGGCGCCAGGCCCCCTTCACACCGGACGGCAAACCCGTCACTGTGGTCTACGACCCTTCCCGGCCATCGCGGGTCCTGGTCGTCGCCGGCGGAGGCAGCGGCACCCAGTCCGTGGTCGTCCCGTTCGTCACGCTGCTGACGGTGGGCGCCGGCCTGGCGATCGGCGGGGTGTACGTCTTCTACACCTTCTGAGCACCCGGATGCCACGGATGGCCGTCGTGCTGCGGCCCTGCGGCGGGCTCGGGCGTCACCGGCCCCGCCGCGCCCTCCAGCGCAGCCGCAGCGACAGCACGATGCCGGCCACCGCCCCGAGCACGACGAGCCCGCCCATCATCAACGGGACGAGCGAGATGGTCAGACTCGTGGTGGCCCGCTTCGCGTTGCCCCAGCCCTCGACCCGATCACCGGGCGTCAACCTGCCGACGGAAGAAATCGACCCGGTGGCCGTACGGCCGTCCGCCAGTTGCCAGCTGCCCCGGCACTGGTAGGTGCGCTCCACTCCGGACCGGAGGAAGTCACACGACTCGACCTGGAGGTCGACCCGCTCGACGCCAACGAGGTCGTAGGTCATGTTGATCGGCAGCGCAACGGCGGCGACGAGGAGGCCGATCGGGATGAGGATCCGCTGCCAGAGCGGGCGGCTCGCCATTCGTGCTGCCCGCTCGGCCGGGTCTCCCCACCGCTGCGGCGGTTGGGACGTCACCGCCGAAGGCTAGCAGTCTCCGTGCGCGGCATGGATGTCTCTCTTGTGGACGGTAAGTCGCCGCCCGGCGGTGGCGCGCTTTGTCACGTCCCCGGATTCCGGCTACCGTCGGCGCGACGCGAATGGCACAACGATGCGAGGGTGGCACCGAGATGACCGCTACCACCGGGGAGCCGGCGGGGAACGACAACCCGATGGCGCAGATCGCCGCCCGGATGCGTGAGCAGATGGCGCAGGGCGACGAGCTGCGGAGCCGGTTGACCGGGCTGACCGGCCGGGCGATCAGCGACGACGAGCAGATCGAGGTGGTCTGCACCGCCGACGACCCGGCCCACGAGCTGCGGATCGACCCCCGGGCCATGCGCCGCTCCTCGGCCGAGCTGGCCGAGCTGCTGCAGGACCTGCTCCGATCGGCCCGGGCGGATCTGCAGCGGCAGACCACCGAGGCGGTACGCGACGTGGCCGGCCAGTTCGGACCGCAGGCGCTGATCGGCGATCCGGCCGCGGCACAGGCCAAGCTGGCACAGATCAACGAGCTGGTCAGCGGCCCGATGCGGCAGAGCAGTGAGCTGCTGGAGCGGCTGCGCCGCCAGTTGTCGATCTGAGCTGAGCGGACATTCGCCGAAACGTTGGCAGGTACGTACGGCGGAGGCACGGAGCGGGGGAGCAACCTTCGATGCCCGCTTGCTAGGCTCGGCCCCTGCCGCACACGTGAGCGGCAGGGCCCACGGGGAGGGTTGATGATCGAGGTTGACGTGGGCGCGATCCGCGCCTTGGCCAAGGATATCGAACAGCAGACCGCGCCTGGGTTGGAAGCGGCTTCCGAACGGCTGAACAACACCAGGGCCATCGAACACAGCAACTTCACCGTGGTGGCCCCGTCCCTCGCGGTCGTGTATGTCGCCGCAGTGGAGTTCATGGAGGAGGAGCTGCGCACCAAGCGGGCCCACCTCACCGAGATCCAGTCCCGGCTGAACACCAACGCCGACAACTGGGAAGCGACGGAAGAAGCCAGCACCATCGTGCCCCGCTGAGGTGAGGACCGCATGCCAACGAGCAATTCGGCCTTGGCCGCAAAGGCGGCCCTTGTTGAGATCACGATCGCCTGCGCGGTCATTCCGGGGGCCTGGCCGGTCGCCCAGATCGTCTACTTCAACCAGTGCGACCCGGAGGCCATGCTGGACGCCTCCCAGGAGTGGATGCAGCTCTACCGCGAGCTCGAGGTCGCCCGGCAGTGCCTGGATCAGTCGGTCTCCGCGGTGTCGGCGGAGCAGTGGTCCGGTGCGGACCGGGACGCGTTCGGCGAACACGTGCAGAAGTACGACGTGCAGATAGTCGGCAGCCAGGTCGTCGCCGTGGCGGTCTCCGTGGGCCTGATCTGCGTCGCCGTGGTGCTGCTCGTCCTGATCGTCGCGTACGCGCTGTTCTCCACGATCCTTTGCGCCTTCGCCGTCTTCATCGCCGCGGCGGCGGCCAGCATAATCGGTGCGCCCGCGGCGGCCTCCGCCGAGGCGACCGCCAATTCGATCGCCGCTACGGCGGTGACCATGCTGAAGACTATCGAGGCCGCGGCCGAGGGAGCCGCCATCGGCGCCGCCGCCGCCATCACCGGAGCCCTCGCCTTCGACGTCGGGGTGCAGTTGGGCAGTGGCAACACCGACGTGCTGAAGGATCTCGTCCAGGCCACGGTCGACGGGCTGGACAACGTGGCCGTCGGGTTCCTCTCCAAGCTGGAGCGGGACTTCGTCGGCCACGGGATCTACAACGGCGGTAGGCACGTGGCGGGCTCGCCCTACGGGCCGGGATCCCTGATGTACGGCGGCACGACGCAGTACGGGCCGACGGATGACGGCTACGGCACGGGCGGCGTGGTGGACAACATCTGGAAGCGGTTCTTCGACGAAGACGCCATCAACAACTGACCCTCCGTCAGTCCCAGCGGTTGCCGGTGAGCTTCTCGTAGACGTCGATGTAGCGCGCGCGGGTCGCCTCGACCACCTCGGCGGGCACCTCGGGGGCCGGCGGCTGCCGGTCCCAGCCGCTGCCGGTGGCCCAGTCGCGGACGTACTGCTTGTCGTAGGAGAACTGGGCCCGACCCGGCTGGTACGACTCGGCCGGCCAGAACCGGGACGAGTCGGAGGTGAGCAACTCGTCGGCGAGGATCAGGCTGCCGTCCGGCGCCCAGCCCATCTCGATCTTGGTGTCGGCGATGAGGATGCCCCGGTCGGCGGCGATCTCCGCGCCGCGGCGGTAGACGTCGATGGTGATCTGCCGTAGCCGCTCGGCGGTCTCCCCGCCGAGTTTGTCGACCACCTGCGCGTAGGTGATCGGCTCGTCGTGTTCGCCCTTGGGCGCCTTGGTCGACGGGGTGAAGATCGGCTCGGGCAGGATCGACGCCTCCACCAGGCCCCGGGGCAGCTCGACACCGGAGACCGCGCCGGTACGGCGGTACTCCTCGAACCCGCCGCCGGTGAGGTAGCCCCGGGCCACGCACTCGACCGGGACCATCTCCAGCCGCCGGCAGCGGATCGCCCGGCCGGCGAACTCCTCCGGCACATCGGTGGCCGAGATCACATGGTTCGGCACCAGGTCGGCGAGCCGCTCGAACCACCACAGCGACAGGGCGGTGAGCAGGCGGCCCTTGTCCGGGATCGGGGTCGGCAACGCCACGTCGTAGATGGAGACGCGGTCGGAGGCGACCAGGATCAGGTCGTCGCCGTCGGCGTAGACGTCCCGGACCTTGCCGGAGTGCAGAAGTTCCACGGCGCCTAGTACACCACGGGGCCGGACCGTCGTCCGGTGCGGCCACCGGCCCTCCCACCGGTACGGCCGGCAGCCCGCTCCGGCATTGACACCCTCGCGCGGGCCCTGGGTAAATGATCCATCCGCAGCATTCGCCCGCGCCCCAGGGAGAACCCGTGCGCGCTCCGCAGTCCGTGCCCCGTACCGGTGTCGGCCGGCGGCGGCTCCTCGGCGCGCTGACCGGGCTGCCGCTGCTCGCCGGCGGGCTGGCCGGCTGCGGGCCGGAGGAGCAGGCCCGGGTCGACGACGGGCCGGTCGAGCTGTCGGTGTTCTGGTGGGGCGGGACCCGCCGGGCCGACGCCACCGAGCAGGCGCTGCGCCTCTACTCGCAGCAGAATCCCCGGGTCCGATTCCGGTTCACCTGGCAGGGGCTGACCGGCTACTACGATCGGCTGGCCACCCAGGCGACCGGGGGCAACGTGCCCGACCTGTTCCAGATCGACGACACGGTGCTCACCGAGTACGCCCGGCGGGATATCGTCCTCGACCTCAGCCGGTACGTCGTCGACCGGCGGCTCGACCTGGGCGGCCTGCCGGAGCACCTGGCCCGCTACGGCCAGGTGGACGAGCGGACGAGGGCGGTCGCCGTCGCGCAGACCAACGCCGCGCTCGTCTACAGCCGCGACCTGCTGCGCCGCCTGCGGCTGCCCGAGCCGAGCACCGGGATGCCGTGGAACGAGTACGTGCAGTGGGCCGCCCAGGTCACCCGCGCGTCCGACAACCGGGTTGCCGGCACGACGGACCCCTCCGGCGACTACCGGGCGCTCTGGCTCTGGCTGCGGGGCCGGGGCGGCGAGTTCTACCGGGGGCGGCAGCTCGGTTTCGGCTCCGCCGAACTGATCGACTGGTTCGACTTCTGGGAGGTGGCCCGCCGCGACCGGGCCACGCCCGGCACCGCGCTGGTGGAGCTGGCGGACAGCGGCGAGCTGGCCCAGCAGCTCGTGGTCACCGGGCACGCCGCCGCGTCCTTCGCCTGGTCGCACGAGCTGCCCGAGCTTCAGCGCCTCACCGACGACGAGCTGGGCATGATCACGTTCCCGGGCACCCCGGTCGCCCAGTGGCCGCGGGCGTCGATGTACTGGGCCGCCTTCCAGGGCACCCGCCACCCCGGACTGGTCGTCGACGTGATCAACTTCCTGACCACCAACGTGGCGGCCGGCCGCATCCTCGGCATCGAGCGCGGGCTGAACGCCAGCGTCCCGGTACGGCGGTACGTCGAGCAGGGCGTCACCGACCGGCCGGGTAAACGGGTGGTGGCCCTCGGCGCCGACCTGGCCGACCTGATGGGCCCGGCGCCCGCGCCGCCGCCGAAGGGGCACGCGCGGGTGCGTACCCTGCTGATCGCCGCCGCCGAGAGCATCCGCGCCAAACGGTCGGGCGCCCGGGCGACGGCCTCCCGGTTCGTGGCCCAGGCGAACGCGGCCCTGGCCGAGTGAAGCGACGTGCCCGGGCCCGCGGAGGGACCCGACGGTCGGACCGGCCGTCAGCGCGGCGGGCCGCCCCGCCGGTTCCGCGTCATCCGCATCAGCACGAACACCAGCAGCACGATCACCCCGACCCCGACCAGGCAGCAGAACAGCCCGAGGAAGCCAAAGGCGCCCCGGGACCGCCGCCGGGCCTCCTCCGTCACCAGCTCGCCGGTCGCCGTGGACGCCCACGCCGCGACCGGTACGAACACGGAGAGCACGACCGTACCGAGGACCGCACCGAGCCGGGCCCACCACCTGTTCCACGCAGACATGCAGTCATCCTCGCCGAGCCGCGCAACCCGGGGCCGGGCGGGTGAGGCGAATACCGCCGGCCGGGAATCACCGGCCGGCGACGGTGAGATCGGCCCGGCCGTGGTCGAGCCCGTCGAGCTGGTCCAGGGAACGCACCGCCGGGATCGGCGAGGGCAGCAGCCACAGTACGCACAGCATGCCGCCGATCGCCGCGATCCACAGCGTGGGTCGGAGGCCGAGCCAGCTGCCGAGCACACCGCCGGTCAGCGCACCCAGCGGCCGGATGCCGTAGTTGACCGCGGAGTACGCCCCGGACACCCGGCTGCGCAGACCGTCGGGGATGACGGCGGCATTGAGCGCGTTGAGGTTGACGTCGAACAGCATCACGCCGATCCCGGAGAAGAACTCCGCCCCGCCCACCAGCATCGCCCTCGACCAGAGTGGCCCGTCGGCGACGGCGACCAGGAGGATCGAGGCCGGGAAGACGACGGCGCCGAGCACGATGCTTCGACCCACGCCGATGCGGGCGGACAGTCGGGGTGCGGTCACCGCCCCCAGCAGGCCGCCGACCGCGCCGGCGCCGAGCGCGAGGCCGAGCAGCCCGGCGGGAAGGCCGAGCGTACGGCTGGCGAAGAGCACGAGCAGCGCGTTGAACACGAAGCTGAAGTAGTTGACCGTCGTGGTGCAGCCGAGGCTCGCCCGGAGCCCAGGGTGCCGCAGCGTGAACGCCAGCCCGTCCCGCGCCTGCCGCCACAACGTCACCGGCCGGGGATCGTCGGGCTCCGCGGTCCGCGCCGGCGGATCCCGGCGCACCCGGCCGATGCTCAGCGCGGATACCACGAACGAGGCCGCGTCGACGAGGATCGTGATGGGCGCGGTCAACGCCTGGACCAGCGCGCCGCCGAGGGCCGGTCCGGCGATGAACGAGATCGACCGGCTGGCGCTGAGGGCACCGTTGGCGTCGAGATAGCGGGACCGGTCCACGAGCAGCACGAAGAAGGCCGGATAGGTGGTGTTGAACAGCACCGACGCGGCGCCGGTCAGGAACGCCACGGCATAGAGCTGGGCCAGCGTGCCGGCGTCGAACGCGAACGCCACCGGCACCGTCACCAGCAGCGCGGCCCGGATCAGGTCCGCCGCCACCAGGAGCCGCTTCTTGTTCGGCTGCCGGTCCACCCACGCGCCGAGGAAGATCGCGGCGAGGTTCGGTAGCCACACCAGGGCGGTCAGCACCGACACCTGGGCAGCGGTGGCGTCGAGCACGAGCACCGCGAGGAGCGGGAAGGCCAGCTCGGAGATCCGATCGCCGAACTGCGAGACGGTGTGCGCGACGAAGAACGACCGGAAGCCGGGTTCGCGGAGCAGCGATCGGCGCGGCGCGGCCGGGCCGGTCACCGCTCCTCCGCCTCGGGCATGACGTACCGCATGAAGCGAACGTGCCGGCCGTCCGGCGGCTGGTCGGCGGCGTCCCGCGTGACGTACGGCGCGAGCACCTGCTCGATCGCGGCGTTGACGGCGGCCAGCTCGGCCACGGTCAGCCGTACGCCGGTGTTCGACACGCCCGCCTCCCGCCGCCACTCCGGTTCGAGCCGCGGCTCGACCTCGGCCACCCACCGCTGCGGGGCGTCGGCGTACTGCGCGAATATCGCCCGGCTCAGCACCTGGCTGGCGGCCTGCCCCTCCGCGTCGTCGGGGAACTGGAACCGGAACCCCCGGCTGCTCGCCTCCCAGTAGCGCTTCCGCGCGTCCCCGCCGGTGCCGCTGTCGCCGACCAGCCCGAACCCCGCCAGGTGGCGTAGATGCCAGCTGGTCACCGAGGGCGTCGCGCCGACGTGCTCGGAGAGTTCCGTGGCGGTCGCCGGGCCGTACCGCTGGAGCCGCGCCAGGATGGCGAGCCGGACCGGGTGCGACAGCGCCCGCATCGCCTTCGGGTCGGTCAGCTCCAGGTCGCCGTACGGGTTGCCCTGCCCAGGCGGATTTCTGAGAGACATGTTTCGAGAGTATCGTCTCAGAAATTGCCCGGCAATCCCCTCCGATCGAACGGTTCTCGGGAACGACGAAGGGCCCCGGAGAAATCTCCGGGGCCCTTCGTCGTGAGTAGCGGGGACAGGATTTGAACCTGCGACCTCTGGGTTATGAGCCCAGCGAGCTACCGAGCTGCTCCACCCCGCGTCGGCTCGTACAGCCTATCGCATCCCCGCCGTGGAGATCAGCCGGGTCCGGCGATCGTCGGTGGCGCACACGGAGAAGGGCCCCGGAGGCATCTCCGGGGCCCTTCGTCGTGAGTAGCGGGGACAGGATTTGAACCTGCGACCTCTGGGTTATGAGCCCAGCGAGCTACCGAGCTGCTCCACCCCGCGTCGGTTCGTCTACCGTAGCGCACGAACCCCACGGGGCGCAAAACGGGACCTCAGTCCAGCCACCGCCGGATCGCCTCGGTGGCCCGCCGGCTGTCCGCCTCGAACTGCGGCCGGTCGGTGGAGCTGCTCTCCCAGCCCTGCTCCCACAGCACGGTGACCACGTCGCCGATCCGTACCGCCCGCACCAGGTGCACCTCGTCGTCGCCGGTCGGATCGCCGTTGACGTCCCGGTACGGCGTCCGGATCTCGAACAGCATCGACTCCTCGCCGTATCCGGGGCCGCCGAGCAGGCGCTGCGTGGCGGTCACGCCCGGCGCGTCCGGCAGGTCCTGCCGCGGGCAGTCCCGGACCGCCTGCCGCAGCTCCCGCAGCGCCTCGACCGCCCGGCCGGCCCGGTAGACGGTGACGCTGTGCCGGTAGCTGCCGCCCGGCACCGCCTCGGCCGGCGCGCCGGCCAGCTTGAACGGCAGGGTCCGGGCCCGGCGTACCACGACCTGCGTCTCACCGGGCCGGGCACCGCAGAGCGGCGGCAGCACCGGCCCGGGAAGGAACTGGCTGCCGGCGCCGGTGTCGTTGGCGGGGGGCAGGGCGAAGAAGGCCCGGTCCGGGATGCTCGTCGGGGCCGCCGGCCGGGTCGTCGGGGCCGCCGGTCGGATGCTCGCCGGCGCCGGGTTCGGCGTACCGGAGCGGGTCGGCGGGATGGCACTCGGTGACGGCGTACCGGAGGACGGCGACGCGGTCGACGGACCGGCCGTGGGGGTGACGGCGGGTGGCCCGGGCCGGGCGTCCGGCCCGGCGGCGAGCACGAGCTGCGTGCCCACGGCGGTGCCGGCGACGAGTACGGCCGCGGTCAGCGCACCCAGCGTGGTCCGGTGGCGGGCCCGGCGGTCGGCCCGCCGGCGTACCTGGTCCGGGGCCGGCAGCGCCCGCCCGTCGGAGTCCGCGGCCAACGCCCGGTAGAGGCTGGTCAGCTCACGCGACATCGTCGACCTCCAACTCCTCCGTGGCCAGGCCGGGCAGCAGCTCGGCCAGCCGGGTCCGGCCCCGGGACAACCAGGACTTCACGGTGCCGGTGGGAACGGCACTCTCGCGCGCGATCTCCGCCACCGACATGTCGAACAGGTAGTGCAGGGCGAGCGCCTGCCGATGTCGGGCCGGCAACTGGCGCAGCGCGCCGACCAGCAGCACGCTGTCCTCGCCGGGCGGGCCGACATCGTCGGGGGGACCGGTGCGGCTGGCCGCCAGGCGCCAGCCGCGTAACCGGCGCCACCGGTCCGTGGCCAGCCGGCTGATCACCAGCCGGAGCCAGGCCTCCGGTGCCGGATGGGCGGACAGCTTCTCCCACTGCCGCCACGCCCGGGCGTACGCCTCCTGGACCAGGTCCTGGGCATCACCCGGGTCGTCCGCCACCGCGTGGCCGTACCGGAGCGTCCGGGCCGACGTGCTCCGGTAGAAGTCGTCGAAGCTCTTCGCGTCCCTCATCTGGAGATCCCGCCTCCCTCGGTCCACCTGCTTGGTTTACGGGGAAACCGGGTGCCGGGTTGCGGCCGTTCCGTCCGGTATACGACAAGAGCCCATGGCCGGGACCGCTACGGGTCCGGGCCACGGGCTCGATGGTCGGGCTGGCGTCAGCCGTTCGGTGTCGGCGACGGCGACGCCGGGCTGCCGCTGGCCGACGGGGCGGGCGACTTGTTGACCGCCGCCTGCGCCTGCTGGAACGCGGTCATCGCCTCGTCCAGCGTCTTCAGCGCCCGCCCGTACCGCTCGAAGTCACCGGACGCCTGGGCGGCCTTGACCTCGCCGATGGCGCTCTGCACCTTGTCGGCGGCCTGGGCCAGCTCGCCGGTGAGCACCGGCTGGCTGGTGCCGCCAGTGGGCGGCGGGTTGCCGCCCGGGGCGGGCGGGTTACCGGTCCCGGCCCGCTTGCCCTGCTCGACGAGCTGTTTGATGCCGTCGGACAGGTTGTCTGCCAGCACCATGTAGGACCCGCCGTCTCCGTACGACAGCAGCACCTTCTGCAGCAGCGGGTAGGCGTCCTGCTGGTTGCTCTTCACGTACACCGGCTCGACGTAGAGCATGCCGTCGCCGAACGGCAGCGACAGCAGGTTGCCGTACTCCACCTGCGCCTGGTTGGAGGAGGAGAGCCAGTTGAGCTGCTGCCGGATGTCCGAGTCGGTGTTGGTCATCTGCTGGTGCACCTGGACCGGGCCGGCCGTGCGGGTCTGGTCGGGCAGATCCAGCACCTGCAGCCGCGGCTGGCCGTCCACGTACGACCCGGAGATCAGCGCGGCCAGGTTCTGCCGGCCGTTCGGGGTGACCGCGGAGGTGAGCTGGAAGCGCGGCTCCTGCTGCTCCGGGAACTGGGTGAAGAGGTAGTACGGCGGCTGCTTCTGCCCGCTGTCCGGCGCGTCGGGGGCGTTCGGCACCTGCCAGAAGTCCTGGCCGGAGTAGAAGTCGCCGGGGTCGGTGACGTGGAACCGGGTGAGCAGGTTGCGCTGCACCTTGAACAGGTCGGCCGGGTAGCGGAAGTGCGCGGACAGCTCCGGCGGGATGTCGCTCTTCGGCAGCACCAGGTCACCGCCGAACGCCTTGTTCCACGCCTTGAGCACCGGGTCGGTGTCGTCGAACTGGTAGAGCCGCACCGTGCCGTCGTACGCGTCGACCGTCGCCTTGACCGAGTTGCGCATGTAGTTGACGTTCTCCCGGGCGAGCTGGAAGGTGCCCCGGCCGGTCAGCTCGTCGGCCGTCTCGGCCTGGAGGTTGACCCGGTCGGCGTACGGGTAGGTCGCGGCCGTGGTGTAGCCGTCGATGATCCAGAGGATCCGGCCGTTCACCACCGCCGGGTACGGGTCGCCGTCCAGGGTGAGGAACGGCGCGACCTTCTCCACCCGGTCCCGCGGGTTGCGCACGTAGAGCAGCTTGGAGTCCTTGTTCACGTTCTCGGAGAGGAGGAAGTTCGACTCCTGCTCCTTGATCGCGTAAAGCAGCCGCCGGGTGAACGAGCCGATCTTGACGCCACCCTCACCGGTGTACGTGTAGTACTGCTCGCCGCCGGTCGAGGTCGGGCGGTCGAACTCCACGTTGCGGTCGCCGGTCTGCCCGACGATCGCGTAGTCGTCGCCTGTCATCCGCTCGCCGTAGTAGATCCGCGGCTGCTCGGCCGGGATCTGCTCGGTCCCGGACGCGCAGCCCTGCGCCTGCTTGTCCGACTCGCCGAGGAAGCCGGAGACGAAGTACGGCAGGCCGTTGCAGATCCGGTTGGCGGGGGCGGCGACCAGCCCGTACCCGTGGGTGTAGACGGTGTGCCGGTTGATCCAGTTGCTCTGCTGCGAAGTCAGCTTGCCGTAGTTGATCTCCCGGACGCCGACCACGTAGTCGGAGGTCTTGCTGTCGACGGTGTACCGGTCGATGTCCAGCTTCGGGCCGAAGTCGTAGAAGCCGCGCACCTGCTGGAGCTGGGTGTACGTCTCGGAGACCAGCTGCGGGTCGAGCAGCCGGACGTTCTGCACCACCGAGGTGTCGGTGGCCAGGCTGGGCGGCGGGACGAGGTTGCTCGCCGCGTACCCGGTGGTCTTCGCGCCGGTCAGCCCGAACGCGCCCCGGGTCGCCTCGATGCTGCGCTGGATGTACGGCGCCTCCTTGTCCCGGGCGCTCGGCTTCACCTCGAAGGTCTGCACCGCCCACGGGTAGATGCCGCCGATCGCCACCGCCGAGACGCCGAGCAGGGCGAGCGAGATGCCGGGCCAGACCAGGTTCCGCATCACCGCGTTGGAGAACACGATGATCGCGATCGCCACCACGATCGAGATGTACGCCAGGATCTCCTTCGCCGGGAGCAGCGCGTTCACGTCCGCGTAGCCGGCGCCGTAGAGCTTGGCGCCCTCGTTGTACTCCAGCAGCATCGCCCGCCGGTCCAGCACGTACGCGACGGCCTTGAGCAGGACGAAAACGGCGACCAGCGAGCTCAGGTGGGCGCGGGCGGCGCTGGTCATCCGGTCCCCGACGCCCTGCAGCCGCACCCCGCCGTAGAGGTAGTGCACGGCCAGCGCGCCGAGCAGGGACAGCACCACCGCGGTGAACGCGACGCCGAGCAGGTAGCTCCAGAACGGCAGCTGGAAGACGTAGAACCCGACGTCGATCCCGAACTCCGGGTCCTTCACGCCGAAGCTGCCGCCGTTGCGGAACAGCATCCACTGGCCCCACCGGCTCTGCGCCGACAGCCCGGCGAAGAGCCCGATGACCGCGGAGACCAGGGCGATCCAGGTGCCCAGCCGGGGGCCCAGCAGCATCCGGTACCGCTCCAGGGTGGCCTGCTCGGGCGAGTGCGGGCGCAACCGGGGTCGCAGCTGGTACGCCAGCCAGAGATTGCCCGCGATGAGCGCCGCCAGGCCGGCCCCGACCAGGAGGAACAGCGTCAGTCGGGTGGCGAGGACGCCGGTGAAGACCTGGGTGTAGTGGACCTCGTCGAACCACAGCCAGTCGGTCCACGCGTTGACCCCCCACCCGAGCAGGGTGAAGAGCAGGAACACCCCGATCAGAACACCGACGGTGGCGCGTCCGCGCCGACTCATCCTCGGCAATGGGCTGCTACGCATGACCACTGTTGGCTCCGCACGCTCGATGTGATCGGCTCCGACCAGGCACCCAGAGTACGGGGTGTTCCTGAACACGTCGGGTCAAGGTCCCGTCACGATCCTCCGCGCGGCCGCCGGGCCGGCTCAGCAGCGCGCCGGCTGCCCCCCGGCGCGCAGCGTCTCCAGCGCCTTCAGCGCGTCGTCCAGCGACGCCACCTTGAGCAGCGGAAGGCCGGGCTGTGGGTTGCGGAGCGCCTCGGCGCAGTTGTCGGCGGGCACCAGGAACACCTTCGCCCCGGCCTCCTTGGCGCCGACCAGCTTCTGGGCGATGCCGCCGATCGGGCCGACCCGCCCGTCGTCGTCGATGGTGCCGGTGCCGGCGATGATCTTTCCGCCCGTGAGGTCGGCCGGCTCCAGCTTGTCGATGATGCCGAGGGCGAACATCAGCCCCGCGCTCGGCCCGCCGATGTCACCGAGGTCGATCTTCAGGTTGAACGGGTGCGGCTGCTGCTGGTCGATCTCGACGCCGATCCGCGGCCGGCCGTCCTGCTCCCGGCTGGTCACCTTGGCGGTGCCGGGCTGCCCGTCCCGGGTGTACCCGATCTTCAGCGCGCTGCCGGCCGGCTTGGCCCGGATCAGCCCGGTGAGCCTGACGGCGCTGGTCACCTGCTGGTCGTCGACCGAGGTCAGCACGTCGCCGGGCTTGAGCACGTTCACCGAAGGCCCGCCCGGGTTGACCGTCTTCACCTGGACCTGGACCGGGTAGCCCAGCTCGCGCAGGGCCGCCGTCTCCGCGCTGGTCTGCGAGGCCTGGAAGTCCTCGACGTTGCGCTTCTCGACCTCCTGCTGCGACTCGCCCGGCGGGTAGACCAGCTCACGGGGCACCACCGCCTCATCCCTGGAGAACCAGCCGGCCAGCGCCGAGCGGAGCCGGACGGTGGGCTGCACCCCGACCGTGGTGAGCCGCAGCTGCCCGGCGGAGGTGGACGTCGGCCGGCCGGTGACCTGGATGATCTCCTTGCCGTTCGAGGTGCCGAGGGTGTTGACCGTCGGGCCGGGACCGAGCACCACGTACGGGAGGGGCACGCTCAGCACACCGATGCTGAGCAGGGCGGTGAGCAGTGCACCGAGGAGTACGGTCACGCCGCGACGTCTCATGCGGCAGAGCGTACCGATCCGCACGTCGGGCTCGGGCGCGGCGACCTGCGGACTTCGCCCTCAGCGCAACGCCAGCGGGCCGACCTGCGGCGGGGCACGCGTACCGTAGACGACGTGCCTGATATTCCGTTCGGCTTCGCGCTCCCGGGTGGGCAACCACCAGACCCCAACGATCCCGCGCAGATGCAGCAGTTCATGTCGCAGTTGCAGCACCTGCTCTCCGCGCCGGGCAGCGGGCCGGTCAACTGGGACCTCGCCCGGCAGGTGGCCGCGAGTCAGCTCGCCGCCGCCGGTGACCCGGCGGTCTCGCCGTTCGAACGCAACGCGGTGGAAGAGGCGCTGCGCATCGCCGACCTCTGGCTGGAGCCGGCCACCTCGTGGCCCTCCGGCATCCGGACGTCGGTCGCCTGGAACCGCAACGAGTGGATCTACAAGACCCTCGACGTCTGGCGCAAGCTCTGCGACCCGGTGGCCAGCCGGATGGTCGGCGCGATGAGCGACCTGGTGCCGCCGGAGGCGCGGGCCCAACTCGGCCCGATGCAGTCGATGGTCGCCACGCTGGGCGGCGCGCTCTTCGGCGGCCAGCTCGGCCAGGCGCTCGGCTCGCTCGCCGCCGAGGTGCTCTCCGCCGGCGACATCGGCCTGCCGCTCGGCCCGGCCGGCACCGCCGCGCTCATCCCGGCCAACATCCGGGCGTACGGCGAGGGCCTGGAGCTGCCCGAGGACGAGGTACGCCTCTACGTCGCCCTGCGCGAGGCCGCCCACCAGCGGCTCTTCCAGCACGTGCCGTGGCTGCGCGGGCACGTGTTCACCGCGGTGGAGAACTATGCCGCAGGCATCCGCGTCAATCGGGAGGCGATCGAGGAGGCGATGGGCCAGGTCGACCCGACCGACCCGGAGTCGATGCAGGCGATCGCCCTGGAAGGCATCTTCACCCCGGAGGACACCCCGGCGCAGAAGGCGTCCCTGGCCCGGCTGGAGACCGTGCTGGCCCTGGTCGAGGGCTGGGTGTGCCACGTGGTCGACAGCGCCGCGGGCGACCGCCTGCCCAACGTGGTCCGCCTCGGCGAGGCGTTCCGCCGGCGCCGGGCCGCGGGCGGTCCGGCCGAACAGACCTTCGCCGCCCTGGTCGGCCTGGAGCTGCGACCCCGCCGGCTACGCGAGGCCACCGTGCTCTGGGCGGCGCTGACCGAGCACCGCGGCATCGCCGGCCGGGACGCGGTCTGGGGCCACCCCGACCTGCTTCCCTCGGACGACGACTTCGCCAACCCGGAAGCGTTCGCCGCGACCAGCAGCGACCTGGACGAGGAACTGGCCAACTTCGACTTCACCGCCCCCGGGGCCCCGGAGGAGCAGCCCCCGGACGAGGGCGACGACAAGAAGTCCTGATCCGGCCCGCCCCGTCGCCCTTCCCCAAGGTCCGCACAACTTCACGAAAGCTGTGGTCTCGCGCTGGGCCGAGGCCACAGCTTCCCGGAAGTTGTGCGGATCTCGCTACGTCAGCAACGGTCAGCCGGGTTGGGCGGAGAGCAGGGCGCGGGTGGCCTCCCAGCCCTCGAAGGCCGGGTCGAGGGTGGCCAGGTCGGCCGGGCCGCGCAGCCGACGCCAGCCGGCGGTGACCGCCACGTCGCCGGGGCGCGGGGCGGCCACGCGCACGTCGGCCGGCGCGGCCCTGTCCAGGTCCAGCGCCGGCAACCACTCCGGTACGGGCAACCGGGCGGCCACGCCGAGCAGGCCCTTGCCGCTCCCCTCCACCGGGGCGACCGCGACCGGGCGGCTGGAGAGCGGCCGGAGCAGCTTGCCCAGGGTGAGCCCGGGCACGTCGGGCGCGTCGGCGACCACCACGGCCGCCTGGTCGTAGCCGGTCAGCGCGGCGAAGACCGCGTTGACGGTCGGTTCCGGCACCTCGAACACGGCGGTGCCGGGCCAGACCACGGCGTCGGCCAGCCAGCGGTCCTCGGGCGTCACCGCCACCGCGGTCTCCACCTCGTTGAGCGTGGCGAGCAGGTCCACGACGTCCTCGGCGAGCGCGGTACGCCACCGCGTCGGATCGATCCCCGGCGGCGTCCACACCACCGGAGCGAGCAACGCCACCACCACACGCCGAGCCACACTCCGACCCTAGCCCTCCCGCTTTCGCCGCCCCGAGGACCCTCTTCCACCGAAAGCGTTGCTATTCGGCGTCGAATGGCGACGGTTTCCGTGAATCTGCGCGCTCTCCCCGCTGGGTAGGGAGGGCGGAAACGGCAGGCTCAGCCGGCCAGGGCGACGGAGGCGACGCCCTCCAGGTAGCCCCGGGCCCGCTCGGTCTTCGGGTACCGGCCGACCAGTGCCCAGAACTGGGCGTTGTGGCTGGGCACGATCAGGTGTGCCAACTCGTGCAGGAGCACGTAGTCGATCACCCACTCGGGCATGTCCTGGATCCGGTGCGAGATCCGGATGGTGCGGTCGGCGGGGGTGCAGGAACCCCAGCGGCCGTTCTGGTTGGTGACCCAGCGCACGCTGGCCGGGGCGGCCGCGGTGCCGTAGTCGGACAGGTAGAGGTTGATCAGGCGGGTGGCCCGGGCGAACAGCTCCGCGTCGGAGCGGGCGAGCCGGCCCTCCCGGGCGGCGAGCCGGGCCAGCATCCGATCGACCCACTCGCTCTCCTCGGCGCGGGAGAACTGGTCGGGGATGAGCACCACAACGCGCTCCCCGTCCCGGTACGCGGACACTGTGCGTCGCCGGCGCTGACTGCGCCGCACCTCGACGACCGGCTTCCGCGTCCCGGCCATCACTGGTCCGCGCAGCCTCGGATGACTGTCACGAGGGAAAGCTACTGCGTACTGACCAGGGGTCCGCAAGAGTCAACACGATGACACGCGCCCGGAAAATGGTGGTTGGTCGCAGGGAGTCCTGAAAATTTTCTTTGCGGTGGCCGCTCGACCGGTACCGATCACCCTTCGTGGCGGCGAGAACCGGCCCTCAGGCCGTCACCCACCGGCCCCCGCACACGTTAGGTGATCTACGGACGGGACATCGCGCGGGGGCCGCCCGAAGGGGAATCTGGGCGCATTCACCCGGCGTGTCCCCGCCAAACTGACTTATCCGATCTAACCCGGCATGCACACTCTCGTCGTCGGCTAGCTCACAGAGTCGACGCACAGCTGACATGGAACCCCCCAGAGCTGGGTAGGGTCCGCCAACCAGCGGTCACGAGCGTGATCGTGGAGAACCCCCCGGCGCCGGTGCCACGCGTGGCCCGCCGCAGGGAAACCCGCCGGGCGTGCCCGGCGGACGAGACGAGGAGGGCTAGCGTGGCCGACCAGGCCCAGACCTACAACGGTTACTGCGTGAAGTGCAAGGAGAAGCGGGACTTCGAGGGGCGCATTGAGGTCTCGAAGACCGGCATGAACATGGCCAAGGGCAAGTGCCCGGTGTGCGGCACAACAGTGAACCGCATCCTCGGCAAGGCCAAGGTCTGACCGGCGAAGGTGCCGCCGGGCGGGCCGCCAGGCACGAGCCCGCCGGCACCTTCGCGGACGGATCGCGCGGGGGAGGGGATGGCCGATGGTCGCCCCTCCCCCGCGTCATGTCCGGCCCCGCGCCGCGCCCGGCCCAGAACTGTCGGCTGACCGACAATGGTTACCGCCGGGTTGTGGATAACCCCGCTTTTTCTGTGGACAACCCTGGATACGGTCGGGCGCACCTGTGGACAACGAGCGACGGGCAGCGCGGACACGGTCACGATTCGTGGCATGACCGGCCGCACCCCGCTCGTCCGTCCCACGCTCCTGCCGGGGCTGACCCGGCTCTGGCGAGACCGGCACACCCTTCAGCTCGGGCTCGAGCCCGGCCAGGCCGTACTGCTGGAGGTGGCCAACCCTCGGGCCGTCCGCCTTCTCGACCTGCTCGACGGCACCCGCAGCGAGCGCGCCGTCCTGGCCTACGCCGCCACGGCCGAGGTGACGCCGGACGAGGCCCGGGTCCTGCTGGACACGCTCCGGGCCGCCGGTCTCGTCGTACCGGCGCACAGCCTGCTCCCCCGCGACCTCGCCGGACCGGTCCGGGCCCGGCTGGCCGGTGAGGCCGAGGCCCTGTCCCTGGCCACCGCCGGGCTGCCCGGCACGCCGGCCCAGGTGCTGCGCCGCCGCAGGGCGGCCCGGGTGCTGGTCACCGGCGCCGGCCGGCTCGGCGGGGCGATCGCCGTCGCGCTGGCCCAGGCGGGCGTCGGCCACGTGGCGCCCGACCTGGCCGGCCCGGTCCGCCCGGGCGACCTGGTCGGAGCCGGCCTGACCGCCGCGGAGCTGGGTCGACCGCTCGCCACGGCAATCCGTGGCGCACTCGGCCGGTCCGCGCCGGGGACGGAGACCGGGCCGCTCCGACGGGGCCGCCTCGACCTGGTGGTCCAGCTCGGTACGGACCGACCCGCGGCCCTGCTGGCCACCCGGTACGCGCAGCGCCGCCAGCCCCACCTCCTGGTCGACCTACGCGGTGGCGTGCCGGTGGTCGGCCCGCTGGTGCGCCCACCGGCGGGCCCCTGCCTGAACTGTCTCGAACTGCACCGGATGGACCGTGACCCGGACTGGCCGGCGCTCGCCGCCCAGCTCGCGGCCGACGAGTCCGAGCGCCCGTGCGCCGCCACCACCCGGCTCGCGGCGGTGGCGTACGCGGCGGCGGAGGCGCTGGCCCAGCTCGACGGCGGCAGCCCGGAGACCCTCGGCTGTGCCGTCGAGATCGCCGGGGCCGGCCGGCTCCGCCGCCGCCAGTGGCCGCCACATCCGTCCTGCGAGTGCTCCGGGCGTCGCCCGATCCGAATCCGCAGCACCCGCTCCCGGCTCGCACCAGCAGCGGGCCCGTCGGGTCGGTAACAATGACCGGGTGACCGACATCCCACGCCGGGCCGTGTCCCGGACCGCCAAGCTCGCCGCTCTGCCGCTCGGCTTCGCCGGTCGGACCGTCCTCGGCATGGGCAAGCGGGTCACCGGGCTCGCGTCCGACGTCATCTCCGCCGAGATCCAGCAGCGCACCGCCGAGCAGCTGTTCAGCGTGCTGGGGCAGCTCAAGGGCGGGGCGATGAAGTTCGGCCAGGCGCTGTCGGTCTTCGAGGCGGCACTGCCCGAGGAGATCGCCGGCCCCTACCGCCAGGCGCTCACCAAGCTCCAGGAGGCCGCCCCGCCGCTGCCCGCGGCGACCGTGCACAAGGTGCTCGCCGAGCAGCTCGGGCCGGACTGGCGCGACCGGTTCGTGGAGTTCAACGACACCCCGGCCGCCGCCGCCAGCATCGGTCAGGTGCACCGCGCGGTCTGGCGTGACCCGGGGTACGGCCCGAGCGGCGCCCCGCACCACCGGGACGTCGCCGTGAAGATCCAGTATCCCGGCGCCGGAGACGCCCTGCTCGCCGACCTGAAGCAGCTCTCCCGGCTGGGCGGGATGTTCCGCGCGATCCAGCCCGGGCTGGACGTCAAGCCGCTCCTGGTCGAGCTGCGCGAGCGGATCACCGAGGAGCTGGACTACGAGCTGGAGGCCGAGTCGCAGCGCGCCTTCGCCGCGGCGTACGCCGACGACCCGGAGATCTTCATCCCGGCGGTGGTGGACGCCTCGCCCCGGGTACTGATCACCGAGTGGGTGGAAGGCATCCCGCTCGCGGAGATCATCCGCAACGGCACCGAGGAGCAGCGCGACGAGGCCGGACGGCTGATGGCCGAGCTGCACCTCTCCGCGCCGATGCGCGCCGGGCTGCTGCACGCCGACCCGCATCCGGGCAACTTCCGGCTGCTCCCGGACGGCCGGCTCGGCGTGATCGACTTCGGCGCGGTGGCCCGGATGCCGGAGGGCACCCCCGAGCCGATCGGCCGGATCGCCGGGCTGGCGATCCGCGGCGACGCGGAAGGGGTGGTGACCGGGCTGCGCGACGAGGGCTTCGTCAGCCAGACCGAGCCGATCGACGCGCAGGCGCTGCTGGAGTGGCTCCAGCCGATGCTGACCCCGGTCGCCGAGGAGGAGTTCCGGTTCACCCGGGCCTGGCTGCGCGCCGAGGCCACCCGGCTGGCCAGCCCCCGGTCGCCCTCGTTCCAACTCAGCCGCCAGCTCAACCTGCCCCCGTCCTACCTGATGATCCATCGGGTGACGCTGGGCTCGATCGGGGTGCTCTGCCAACTGGAGGCGAAGGCGCCCTACCGGACGATCCTGGAACGCTGGCTGCCCGGCTTCGCCCCGGTGAGCTGATCCGGCACCCAGTGCGGGAGCCGCGCGTACGCCGCGGGGGCGACGGCCATCCGGCCGCCGCCCCCGTCATGCTGTAGGGATCTAGAGAACGCCCAGGTCGCGAGCCGATCGGCTCCGGCTCTTCATGGCGACGGTACGGGCGGAACGGGTTGCCTCAGTGCTCGTGGTGGTGCGACCGGCCTGAGGCCGGGGCATTCGAGCCCGGGACAACGCTTCGTGAAGTAGTTGCATCTCGGTTCCATTCGGCAGGTACATCATCGGTTTCGACTTTCTCGTGGCCGGTGGATCACCGGCGGGACGTGTGGAACGGGGTGTGTCAGGCTGCCAGCCGGACCGCGTTGCGCGACTCGGACAGCCCGTTGGCCGCCAGTCGTGCCTCGGCCTCGACCCGGAGCTGGGCGTCGCGGGCGAGGTCCTCCTTGCGCGGACGGCCACGGGGCCGCTTGCGCGGGACGACCGCGCCACGCTCGAAGATCTCGCCGCCCCAGACCCCCCACGGCTCGGCCCGCTCCACCGCGCCGGCGAGGCACTCGACGCGCAGCGGGCAGTCCCCGCAGAGCGACTTGGCCAGCTCGAGCTCGGTGGGCGAGTCGGAGAACCACAGGTCGGGGTCGAACTTCCGGCAGGGCAGGTTCGCCTCCATCTCGACACTCACGTCGAGCGGGGCCAACGCCAGACTCATCCTCCGGTCACCTCTCTCTCACTTCGATCTCGTGGATCGCGTTTCCGACGTACTTGGGCACTACGGCGGTGCAAAAACACTGAGGCCGCGGATCCCGGTGTGCGGGTTCCGCGGCCTCGAGGTGAGCCGGTGGTCTGTTGATCAGACCGGTCTACCTCGAGGTGGAACGCCGCGGACATCCGTGCGCTTCTTGGCGCTGCCGATGCCCAGGCCCGTGGAGCCACTGGTCCCTTCGATCGCCGCCAACGGCGCCACGGTCAGGTTCAGCTCGGCCTGAACCTGGACCTGGTGCACCTGCGGAACCGACGGTCGAGTGGCAAGGGCCACCCGGACGGCCGACAGCGGAACGTAGGCAGCTGGCATCGCCGCCGGACGCTCGTAGATGTAGGTCTCCATTGATGCCACCTCCCTGACTTTCCTCGTGCCGACCATGGACTCATCCCCCGTGAGCAGCCGGAATGGCGCCGCTCGCGAGGTGTGCCCTGAGGCTATTCCTCGCCTCGGGGCGAGGGCAAACGAATTACGGGTCAGATTCGAAACTTTTCTGCGGGCAGACGTCGTCCACCGCCGCACCGGCCACCAGGGCCAGCACGGTATCGCCGTAAAGCCCCAGTTTGCGGGGGCCGATCCCGGCGATCGCGATGAGCTCCTCGCCGCGTCCCGGCTTCCGCTCGGCCAGCGCGGTGAGCGTCGCGTCGGTGAAGACCACGTACGCCGGCACCCGCTGCGCCTCGGCCACCCGCTGCCGCCACTCGCGCAGCCGCTCGTACAGCTCCTCGTCCAGGTCCGACGGACAGGTCGGGCAGCGCCCCAGCTTGCGGTCCGCCCCGGCGAGCAGGGTGGCACCGCAGATCCGGCAGGAAACCACCTGGGTACGCCGCCGTTCGGTCCGTCGGGCCGCGCCACCGGCCCGCTCGGTGCCACCCGAGCGGTCGAGCCGCGGCAGGAACCGGCAGGGCCGCCGGGCCCGCCCGCCCGGCGAGCGGGCCGCGGCGTACGACAGCCAGAGCCACTCCCGCGCCCGGGTGATCCCGACGTAGAGCAGCCGCCGCTCCTCCTCCACCTGCTCCGGGGTCTTCGCGTACGTGGTGGGGAGGGTGCCCTCGGCGAGGCCGACCAGGAAGACGGCGTTCCACTCCAGGCCCTTGGCGGAGTGCAGCGAGGCCAGCGTCACCCCCTCCACAGTGGGTACGTGCTGCTGGGCCGCCCGCCGGGCCAGTTCCTCGTTGAAGTCCGCCAGCGTCACCGGGCGCTCGATCGCGGCAGCCTCGCCGATCGGCACCACCGACGGGGTGGCCGCGTACTCCTCGGCGAGCTGGACCAGGGCGGCGAGCGCCTCCCACCGCTCGCGGGCCGCGCCGCCGGGCGGGGGCGCGTCGGGTGCCCAGCCGACGGCGGCGAGCCCCTCGACCACCGCGGCCGGCAGCGGAGTCTCCCCCGGGATCGACCGGGTGGCGGCGCGCAGCGCCACCATCGCCTGCCGTACCTCGGGCCGCTCGAAGAAGCGTTCCGCCCCCTGCACCACGTACGGCACCCGCGCCTCGGTGAGCGCCTTCTCGTACGCCTCGGACTGCGCGTTGGTGCGGAACAACAGCGCGATCTCCCGGGCCGGGGTGCCGCCATCGATCAGCGCCCGGCAGCGAGCGGCGACCGCGTTGGCCTCGGCCGGCTCGTCGGTGAAGATCCGCAGCTCGGGTTCCGGGCCGGGCGGGCGCTGGCCGTGCAGCTCCAGCCGCAGTCGGGCCTCGACGCCCCGGGCCTGCGAGATCACCGCGTTGGCCAGCCCGACCACCTGCGGCGTGGAACGGTAGTCGCGGACCAGCCGGACCACCGTGGCGGTGCGGTACCGACGCGGGAAGTCGACCAGGTACGACGAGGTCGCCCCGGTGAACGAGTAGATCGTCTGGCTGGCGTCGCCGACCACGGTCAGGTCGTCCCGGCCGCCGAGCCAGGCGTCCAGCAGCCGCTGCTGGAGCGGGTTGACGTCCTGGTACTCGTCGACGACGAAGTGCCGGTACTGGCCGCGTACCTGCTCGGCGACGTCGGCGTGCTCCTCGATGCCCCAGACCGCGGCGCGCAGCATGTCCTCGAAGTCGATCACGCCGTTGCCGCGCTTGAGCCGCTCGTACGCGGCGAAGACCTCGGCCACCTTCGCCGGCTCGAACGGCGTCTCGCGCAGCGCCTTGGCGGCGGCCACCACGTACTCGGCGGGCTCGACCAGGGACGACTTGGCCCACTCGATCTCGCCGGCGAGGTCGCGGGCGGCGGCCCGGTCGGCGCGCAGGCCCACCTTGGCGGCGGCCAGGGTGACCACCCGGACCTTGCTGTCCAACAGCTCCGGCATGGCCCGCCCCTCCAGCAGCCGGGGCGCGAAGTAGCGCACCTGGCGTAGGGCCGCCGCATGGAACGTGCGCGCCTGGACGCCAGGCACCCCGAGCACGGCGAGACGGGCTCGCATCTCGGCGGCGGCGCGGGCGGTGAAGGTGACCGCCAGCACGTGCCGGGCGGAGATCTCACCGGTGAGCGCGCGGTGGGCGATCCGGGCGGTCACCGCCCGGGTTTTGCCGGTGCCGGCGCCGGCCAGGATGCAGACCGGGCCGGCGGGGGCGGTCACCGCGGACCGCTGCTCCGGATCCAGCGCGGCGAGCACCCGTTCCGCCGCTGAGTGAACCACCACAACGAGGAATCATCCCAGTCCCCGACGATGTTGCAGCGATTAGCCTGGCCTGATCGGACCGGGCGTGAGCCATCCCCCTTGGAGGACCTGACCATGTTGACGATGTATTCCACCTCGTGGTGCGGCTACTGCCACCGGCTGAAGTCGCAGCTCGACCGGGAGGGCATCGTGTACGAGGTGGTCGACATCGAGCAGAATCCGCAGGCCACGGAGTTCGTAATGAGCGTCAACGGCGGCAACCAGACCGTCCCGACCCTGCGCTTCGCCGACGGCAGCGCCCTGACCAACCCCTCGATCGTCCAGGTCAAGCAGCACCTGGCCACCCTCCCCAGCTGACCCACCCCCCCCACCCCCGGTGATCATGAAGTTATTGCCGTCGGGCACGGCGTGTCGTGGCAACAACTTCATGATCGGCGGTGGCCTCGGGGGGCGGCGGGCGGTGGGGATGGCGGGACGGGTGGGTGGGGGTGGCGGGGCTGGTGGCGTGAGGTGGCGGTAGTGCCAGAGGTAGGCGCCGGCGGCGGTGGTGACCATCCCGACCAGGGCGAAGAGCAGGCGGTAGTCGAAGACGCCGACGAGCAGGGCACCGGTGCCGATGGAGAGCGCCTGCGGGCCGCTGACCAGCGCCTCGGAGGCGGCGGCGACGCGGCCGAGCAAACCCGGCGGGGTACGCCGCTGGATCAGCGTGTTGAGCCCCACCATGGTCAGCGGCAGGGACAACCCGGCCAGTAGCAGCGCCGCCACGCCGAGCCAGAGCCGGGGGTACGCCAGCGCCAGCGCGGCCGGCCCGAAGAAGGTCACCCCGGCGGCGAGCGCCCCCACCTCACCGACCCGCCGTACCACTGTGGCCGAGACGAGCCCGCCGACCAGCCCACCGACGCCCTGCACGGTGACGAGCACGCCGACGAACGCGGCCTCCCGGCGCAGCCCCAGGTCGACGTACGCGAAGATCAGCGACTCGGTGAAGCCCATCACCAGCGAGCCGAGCCCGTAGCCGAGCACGGCCCGGCGCAGCGCGGGCTCGCCGGCCAGGTGCCGCAGGCCGGCGCCCAGCTCGGCCGGCCAGCGCAGGTCGGCGCCGGGCGGCCCGGACTCGGTGACCCGGAGCAGGCCGACCACGGCCGCGGCGGCGAGGAATCCGGTCATGGCGAGCGCGACCAGCAGCCACCCCCCGACGGCGGCGTAGATCCCGGCCCCGGCGAGCGGGCCGACCAGCCGCAGGCCCTGCCGGACGGTCTGCAGCACCCCGTTCGCGTCGGCCAGCAGCTCGCTCGGCACCAGGTGCCGGATCAGCCCGCTCAGCACCGCGCTCAGCGCGATGTACGACAGGCCGTAGCACGCGGCCACCGCGTAGATGATCCAGACGTCGGCACGGTCGTGGACCGCGAAGAGCGGCCCGAGCAGCACCGCCGTGCCTAGGTTGGCGACCACGAAGAAGGGCCGGCGGCGGTACCGGTCGACGACCCAGCCGACCAGCGGCGCCAGCGTCATCGGCGCGATGATGGCGAAGATGGTCGCCCCGGCCATGCCGTCCGAGCCGGTCAGATCCTTCGCCCAGACGGCGAGGGCCAGCAGCAGGATCGACTCGGCCGCCATGCTGGCCAGGAGGGCGGCGAAGAGCAGGCGGAAGTCGGGGCGGCGCAGAACGACGCGCATCGGGTTCCCTCCGGGCAGGGGTGTGTCGGGGGAGGCTGACCGGTCCGGGCGTTCCCGGCCGGAGCGGTTGAACGACCCTCCACAGTCCTCTTTTTGTCTCAAGACACGCCCTCGCCGGAACCTCCGGCACCGGTCGCGCCGTCCATACTGACCGTGGGGGGCGAACTTCATACAGTTACCGTCGCGTGCTGCGGCGGTCGACGGAAAGAGGACTCCCGTGCCTCCTGCCGCACCAGGCCCGATCCTGCGCCGTCGCAGGCTCGGCACCGAGTTGCGCCGGCTGCGTGAGCTGACCGGCCTCACCGGCGACCAGGTCATCGAGCGGATCGGCTGGGCCTCCGCGTCCAAGCTGTCCCGCCTGGAGAACGGGCGCAGCCGCCCGGATCCGGACGACGTCGCCGTCCTGCTGACCCTCTACGGCGCGGACGACGAGCTGCGCGAGGAGCTGCTGGGGATCACCCTGGAGGCCGGCGACATGCGCGGCTGGCTGCGCAACTTCCCGGTGATGACCCAGCAGCAGCGCGGCTTCGCCGAACTGGAGGCGGGCTGCGCCGAGATCTCGGAGTACAACCCGGTGCTGGTCCCCGGGCTGCTCCAGACCCCCGGGTACGCCCGGCACCGGATCAGCTCCGCGTCCCAGGTGGCGGAGCAGGCCGGCGACCCGGAGATCGACGACCCGGAGACCGAGGTACGCGCCCGCCAGGCCCGCCAGTCGCTGCTGACCCGTTCCCCCGACGCACCCCGCTACACGGCAGTGCTGGAGGAGGCGGCCCTCGGCTGGCGGGCCGGCCCGCGCGAGGTGCTGCACGCGCAGATCGTCCACCTCTGCGAGTTGGCCATGCTGCCGAACGTGACCCTGCACCTGCTGTTGCGGGACACCCGGGTCGGCGACTGGTATCTCCCACCGACCGCCTTCTCGGTCTACCGGTTCGCCGATCCGCTCGACCCGGAGACCCTGGCCATCGAAGGCGGGTTCACCGACGTCATGTCCACCGAGGCAAACACCCTAAATCGCTATAAAGTGGTATTCGAGTGGCTATGCTCGGCGGCGCTCTCCGCATCGGACACCCTCTCCTGGCTCATCGAGGCGACGGGACGGCTGACCGACACGGCAGTCGAGCCCGCCGCGACGTTCGGGCCGGCAACGGCGCCGGCCCAGCGCCGCCACGGCTCGGGGCGCCTGACGACGGACCGGTGATCCACGCGGACCTGGCCGTCCGGCCCGCGCGACGTCACTCGTCCCCATCGGAGCACTCCAGACCAGGAGCAGAACCATGAACGAGATCCGCAACAGCTCGTCCGACCTCGCGCAGCAGCTCGCCGGCGCCACCTGGCGCAAGAGCACCCGCAGCCAGACCTCGAACTGCGTAGAAGTCGCGCCCCTGTCCACCGGGCCGGCGGCGGTGGCGCTCCGGGACAGCAAGGACCCGAGCGGACCGGTGCTGCTGTTCAACCGGGCCGGATGGCTGGGCTTCATCGCCGGCGCGAAGAACGGGCAGTTCGCGTTGAACTGATCCGCCGAGCACCCGGGGGCCGTCGGCGTCGCGCCGGCGGCCCCGTCGTATATCCACCCCCGACAACAGTGCTGACCTGTGCTCCGCCGATCGGTCGACACCCACGAACAACAGTCGAGTTTCACTTGCTGGGACGGCGGCCGGGCGTAACATGTCGAAAGAGTGACGTGGAAGTTCCAGCGCGTATTCGTCCATCCGTACCCGGAGGACACCCATGCGGTTCCTGATCGTCCGCACCGAGATCCGTAGCGCCGCCGACACCGATATCGCTGCCGCCTGGTCCGGTGGTATCCGGCTGCGGGACGAGACCACCGCGCCGGAGCCGCGCCGCCAGGTCGTCCACGCCGAGGACCGGGACGCCGCCCTGCTGCTGGCCCGGGCGCTGGCCTGCGTGGGAGCCGTACGCGCCGGCCGACACCGGGTAAAGGTGCTCCCGGTCGAGGAGCACGACCCCGGTGACCCCTACCGCTGGGGCGGCAGCTGACCCCCGCCGACGTCCGTCGTGGTCGGACCGGCTCCCCCGCCGTGTTCCTCGCCTAGCCGGCCACGACGGCCCGTGTTCCCGGCCCGGACCGCCGCGGCAACGACGGTTCCGGGCCGGGGCCGCGTCCGGCCCCCGCCGGTCAGCAGTGCCCGTCGAGCCAGCGATGGATGAGGAACAGCGCGATCGAGGAGGGCGGCGGGAGGACCAGCCGCTCCCCACCGACGTCGACCGCCTCTCCGGCCAGCGCGGCACCGATCTCGCGCCGGGTGAACCAGCGGGCGTGAGCGATCTCGGCGGGGTCCACCCGGATCGGCTCGTCCACGTCGGCGCGGGCCAGGAAGCCGAGCATCAGCGAGCCGGGAAACGGCCAGGACTGGCTGCCCGCGTACGCGATCTCCGCGACCCCGACGCCGACCTCCTCGCGGACCTCGCGGAACACGGCGGCCTCGGCCGACTCCCCCGGCTCGACGTAGCCCGCCAGGCAGGAGTAGCGGCGCTCGCCCGGGTTGCGCGCCCAGGCGGCGTTGCTGCCGAGCAGGCAGTGCCCCTCCGGGCCGTCCACCGCGTCGTGAACCAGCACGATCATGGCCGGGTCGGTGTGCGGCCAAACCCGCTCGCCGAGCGCGTCGACCCGCGACCAGCCGGCCTCGTCGACCTGTGTGGAGTACCCGGTGACCGACGAGTAGCCGTGCCGGACGTGCCAGTTCAACAGGGCGAGCCCGGTGGTGAAGATCCCCGCGTCCCGGTCGACCAGCAGGTGGCCCACCTCGCGCAGGTTCGCCCGGCGGGTGCCGGGCAGCTCCGGCAGCGGCGCGTCCACCGCGAAGACCGGTACGCCGTCCGGCTCCACGCCGAGGAACATCGGCACCGACCGGGGCACCTCGGGCAGCTCGTCCGGGCCGACCAGCACCAGCTCCGGCGGAGCGCCCTCGCCGCGCACCAGGGCGCGGCCGTCGTCGGCCGAGTCCAACACCAGCACCCGGGCCCGCTCCCATGCCTCGGCGAGCCAGTCCGGGTCGTTACGCCGGTGCGCCGCCCGGTCCAGCGTGGACCGGGCCAGCGGCGGGCAGACCTCGCCGCTCACGCCGCCGCCTCGCTCCGCTCCGCGGCGGCGCGAGGCGCCACGCTGCTGAGCCAAATGGTTCGCTCGCTCCGCTCCCTCACGCCGGCTCCGTCCGGACCGCGGTTAGGGCGGCCAATGACTCCTCGACCCGCTCGGCGTCACCGAGGACCACGGTGACCGCCTTCGCCGGGGCGAGGTAGCGCGCCGCCGCCTCGGCCACGTCGTCCACGGTCGCCTTCGCCAGCCGGGCGGCGTGCTCGGCGAGGAAGTCCAGGCGCAGCCCGTTGCCGGCGTACGCGCTGGTCAGCGAGGCCAGCCCGGCCTGGGTGGACATGCCGAGCTGAAGCGTACCGAGGGCGTACTGGCGGGCCTGCTCAAGTTCCTCGGGCTTGGGCGGCAGCGCGGCGAGGCGACCCAGCTCGTACCAGGTCTCCAGCAGCGCGGGGGCGGTCACCTCGGTGGCCACCTCGACGGCGGCGACCAGCACCGACCCGGCCACCGAATGCTCCACCACCGAGTGCGGCCCATACGTGTAGCCCTTGTCCTCACGGATGTTCTCCACCCAGCGGGAGGAGAAGTAGCCACCGAAGACCAGGTTGGCCAGTTGCAGCGCGGCGTGGTCGGGATGGGTGCGGGGCACCGCCGGCAGGGCGATCCGCAGCGAGGACTGCACCGAGCCGGGCCGGTCGACCAACAGCAGCGGGCCGGGCTCCAACGGCGGCGCGGGCGGCAGCTCGGCGACGTTCCCCGCCCCGTCCCAGCCGGAGAGCGCCTGCTCGGCGGCGTCGAGCGCCCGGTCCGGGTGCACGTCACCGACCAGCACCAGCACCGCACCGGCCGGGTGCACCCGCTCGGCGTGCAGCCGGCGCAGGACGGGCGGGCGGACCACACGCACCTCGTCCGGCTCGGGCGTCTGCACCGCGTACGGGTGGCGGCCGTAGATCCGCTTGAGCAGCGCGGCCCGGGCCAGGTGGGCGGGCTGGCTCCGGGCGACCTGGATCCGGTCGACCAGTCGGTCCCGCTCGGTCTCCACCCAGTCGCCCGGGTAGACGGCCCCGGTCAGCACGTCGGCGAGCAACTCCAGCATCCGGCCCAGGCCGGTGACCAGGCTGGCCCCGGAGAGCATCAGCCGGTCCGGGTCGATCCCGGCGGAGAGCCCGCCGCCGACCTTCTGCAGCTCGGCCGCGATCTGCGTCGCGCTGTGCGTCGCCGTGCCGGAGAGGATGGTCTGCGCGAGCACCGCGCCGCGTGCCAGGTGGGTGTGCCCGGCGGGCATCCAGAGCCGCAGCTCGACCAGCGGGACCGCCTTCCGGCGTACGGCGATCACGGTGAGCCCGTTGGCGAGCGTGCGCTCGGCCTGGGTCGGCAGCTTGAGGCTGCGGGTGGGGCCGAGCGGCGGCAGCGGCCGGGCCCCGGTCTCCACGGTTGCCGTCACTGGCCCTCCTTCGTTCGCGACTGCGGGGCTCGCAAACC